>JASJEC010000074.1 GCA_030064845.1 Kiloniellales bacterium | reverse complement strand
TTTCGACGTCTAGATTGAGATCCTTAACGACCAGGGTTTCGCCGTCGTAGCTCTTCTGCACCCCGTCGAACTTGACGATGATGTCCGAATTTGCGGACGTCATTCAGCCGCTCCCCGTTGTGACCTCCTAAGCAGGGTCCTCTGCCGGGCCCCTTCGCTTCGACGCGACCCTATCTAAATTTCGAGCGAAGTTGGAGTCAAAAATTAGACCGGCGGCAGGGCAGGCCGAATGGGACCGCCGTATATATTTCAAGGACTTCAGCCGGGATCGGCCGGTGGCAAGATGGCTTTCTAGGCCGCGCGCTTCAGGTCGAGCTCGGTCCAAATCTCGACCAGGGCCGCGATCAGGCGGTCCATGTCGCCGTCGCTATGGAGCGGGGTCGGCGTGAGGCGCAGGCGCTCCGTGCCCTTCGCCACCGTGGGATAGTTGATCGGCTGGACATAGAGGCCGTAGCGCTCCAGCAGGGTGTCGGTGACCTGCTTGCAGAGCACGGGGTCGCCGACCAGCACCGGCACGATGTGGCTCTCGGACTCCATGACCGGCAGATTGGCTGCGAGCAGCCGTTCCTTGAGCGTCGCCGCCCGTTCCTGATGCCGCGCCCGCTCATCCTGGCTCTGCTTGAGGTGGCGCACGCTGGCTCGGGCGCCGGCGGCGATCGCCGGGGGCAAGGCCGTGGTGAAGATGAAGCCGGAGGCGTAGCTGCGCACGAAGTCCACCAGGGCCGCCGAAGCGGCAATGTATCCGCCCATGACGCCGTAAGCCTTGCCCAGGGTGCCTTCGATTACGGTCAGGCGGTCCATCAGCCCCTCGCGGTCCGCGATCCCGCCGCCGCGCGGGCCGTACAGGCCGACGGCGTGGACCTCGTCCAGATAGGTCATCGCGCCGTGGGCCTCTGCGACGTCGCAGAACTCACGGATCGGCGCGATATCGCCGTCCATCGAGTAGACCGATTCGAAGGCGACCAGCTTGGCCCGTTCGGGCGCGTAGCGCGAGAGCTGGCGGTCGAGGTCATCCGGATCGTTATGCCGAAAGATGACCTTCTCGGCGCGGCTGTGACGGATCCCCTCGATCATCGAGGCGTGGTTTTCGGCGTCGGACAGCACGACGCAGTCCGGCAGGCGCGCCGCCAGGGTGCCGAGCGCCGCCCAGTTGGAGACGTAGCCCGAGGTGAACAGCAGGGCCGCCTCCTTGCCGTGCAGATCCGCCAGTTCGCGCTCCAGAAGCACGTGGTAGTGATTGGTGCCCGAGATGTTGCGGGTGCCGCCGGCCCCGGCGCCGCAGCGTTCCAGCGCCTCCTGCATGGCCTCGATGACCTTGGGGTTCTGACCCATGCCCAGGTAGTCGTTTGAGCACCAGACGGTCACTTCGCGCGGGTTGTCTGCGCCGTGGTGACGGGCTGCCGGGAAGCTCCCGGCCTGGCGCTCCAGGTCGGCGAACACGCGGTAGCGCCCCTCCCGGCGGAGGCCGGCTATCTGCCGGTTGAAGAAACCTTCGTAATCCATCGAGAACCTTCCTCCACTGCCCCCACCAGTCTTGTCTTGCCGCTTCGGGGCAACGCTTACGGTGTATCCGCCTCGCCAAACCCCGGACTACCTTCCTCGGTTAAGCCACCGACGCCAGCCCTTGCCCGGAAACCCAGCTGGCCGTCTCTTCTAGGGCCCGGCCGAAGCGGTCCAGCAGGGCCTCGATCTCGGTTTCGGTGATGATCAGGGGCGGGCATATGCCGATACTGTCGCCGAGATTGCGCACGATCAGGCCCTCGGCCTGGGCGTTCGCCGAGAAGGCGCCGCCGACCTGGCCGACCGGATCGAAGGCCGCCTTCGTGGCCTTGTCGGCGACCAGCTCCACGGCGGCGATCAGGCCCTTGCCGCGCACCTCGCCGACCAGGGGGTGGTCGGCGAAGCGCCGGAGCCCGTTCTGCAGCTTCGGCGCCACCTGCTGGACGTGGGCGACGATGTCCCGCTCCTCGTATATCTTCAGGGTTTCCAGCGCGACGGCCGCGCTGACCGGGTGCGCGCTGTAGGTGTAGCCGTGGCCGAAGGTGCCGTGCTCCGCTGAGCTGTCGGCCAGGGCTTGGTAGATCCGGTCGGAGATCATCACGGCGGAGATCGGCAGATAGGCCGAGCTCAGCGCCTTGGCCATGGTCATGATGTCGGGCTGGATGCCGAAGGTCTGGCTGCCCCAGAAGCTGCCGGTCCGGCCGAAGCCGCAGATCACCTCGTCGGCGACCAGAAGAACATCGTGCTTTCTCAATACTTTCTGGATCTTGGGCCAGTAGTCGTCCGGTGGCACCACGACGCCGCCCGCGCCCTGCAGCGGCTCGGCGACGAAGGCCGCGACGGTCTCGGGCCCTTCCTCGAGGATCAGCGCCTCCAGCTCCTCGGCCAGCCGGGTGGTGAAGTCGCTCTCGCTCTCGCCGTCCAGGCCGTGGCGGTAGAAGTGCGGACAGCCGGTCTTGAGGAAGCGGCCGCTGGCGGGCAGATCGAAGCCCTCCTGCACATAGGCCATGTGGGTCAGGCTGGCGGCAGCGATGGTGACCCCGTGGTAGCCCCTGAAGCGGCTGATGATCTTCTTGCGCTCCGGCCGGCCCAGGGCGTTGTTGTAGTACCAGATCATCTTGATCATGGTGTCGTTCGCCTCGGAGCCCGAATTGGCGAAGAACACCTTCGACATGGGCACGGGCGCCAGGCCGATTAGGCGCTCGGCGAGGTCGATCGAGACGTCGGCCGTCTTGTGGGCGAAGGCGTGGTAGTAGGGCAGGGTCGACATCTGGCGCTCCGCCGCCTTGACCAGCCGCTTCTCACTGAAGCCCAGCGCGGTGCACCACAGCCCCGACAGCCCCTCGATGTACTCCGTGCCCTGGTCGTCGTAGACATAGACGCCCTTGCCTTTGGCGATCACAAGGGGCCCCTGGGCCTCGTGCTTGCGGGCGTTGGTGTAGGGATGCAGATGATAGGCGACATCCCGGCTCGCTGCGGAGTTTGGCCGCTGGTCCATGACTGGCTCCCTCGGGCTTGAGGCTTCGACGCTTCTACGAAGGTACTCCCTCCCGTGGACCGCGCCAAGCCGTCCGAGCCCGACTTTCCCAAAGCTCCCATGGTCTTGACACCGGTCCGGGGGGCCGCGCCTTGATTTTGGTCAAGCACCGCCGCCGGCGTTGCGCGACCGGGACCCGGCGGACTAGCCTGAGGAAAATCGAAGGACGGGGGGCGCCATGGAGCGACTACTTTTCCGCAATGCGTTGCTCTGGGACGGCGCCGGGGGCGAGCCGCTGGAGGGCGCCCAGGTCCTGGTCGAGGAGGGTCGAATCAAGGAAGTCGCCGACGGCCCGCTCACGGCCGGCGACGCCCGGGAGGTCGACCTCGCCGGCCGGTTCCTGATGCCCGGGCTAATCGACGCCCACTTCCACGCCCTGGCGGCGGACCCCGATATCGGCCGTCTCGACCTCATGCCGCGCTCGCTGATCCACCAGCACGCCCGAGAGATCCTGGAAGGCGCTCTGCAGCGCGGCTTCACGACGGTGCGCGACGCGGGCGGCGCCGACTACGGCCTCGCGATGGCGGTCGAGACCGGCCTGATCAAGGGGCCCCGCCTGTTCTTCTCCGGCAAGGCCCTGTCGCAGACCGGCGGCCACGGCGACTTCCGTCCCTACGAGCAGGCCGGCTACTGCTTCTGCTGCCAGGGGGGCCTCTCGCTGTCGCAGATCGCCGACGGCGTCACCGAGGTGCGCCGAGCGGCCAGGGAGGAGCTGCGCAAGGGCGCGACCCAGATCAAGATCATGGCATCGGGCGGCGTCGCCTCGCCGTCCGACCCGATCTGGAACCTGCAGTATTCGGAAGAGGAGATCCGCGCCGCGGTCTGGGAAGCCCGTTCCTGGAAGACCTATGTCATGGCCCACGTCTACACCGCCGAGGCGATCCGGCGCTGCCTCGAGTACGGGGTCCGCTCGATCGAACACGGCAACCTGATCGACGCGGAGACCGCGGCCTACGCGGCCGAGCGGGGCGCCTTCGTGGTGCCGACCCTGGCGACCTACCAGGCGGCCCACCGCTACGGCCGGGATTCGGGCTTCCCGGAGATCAGCCTGCAGAAGCTGGGCGAGGTCCGGGAGGCCGGCATCCGCGCCCTCGAGGTGCTCAAGTCGGCCGGCGCGAAGACCGCGTTCGGTACCGACCTCCTGGGCAAGATGCACGTTCACCAGCTCAGCGAGTTCAGGATTCGCAGCGAAGTCCTGGGCATCCGGGAGATCCTGCTGTCGGCGACGGCGACCAACGCCGAGCTGCTCAACCGGAGCGGCGAGCTGGGCCGGATCGCCCCGGACGCCCTGGCGGACATGATCGTGCTCGACGGCAATCCGCTCGAGGACCTCTCGGTCTTCGACGGCGAAGGCGAGCGGGTGGTGCTGGTGATGAAGGACGGTGAGATCGTCAAGAATCGGCTGTAGACCGCGGCCTTCCTGGGCCGGGGCAAGGTCCTTGTTCGGGGCCGCCGGCTCGTACTAGGCTACCCGCAAGGGCCCGCCCGAAGCGGGCCGATGCCGGCAAGAACATGCACAGGGAGAGTAAAATGGGCTTCCGTAAGGGACTCTTCGCGGCTTCTGCCGCCCTCATACTGGCCTGCGCCCAAGGCGCGGACGCCAAGACCTTCCGTTGGGCCTTCCAGGGCGATGTCCAGACCATGGACCCCCACGGCCTATTCGAGACCATGACGCTGGGTTTCCAGGACAACATCTTCGAGGCCTTGGTGCGGCGCGACAAGGACATGAACCTGCTGCCCAGCCTGGCCACCAAGTGGGAGAACATCGAGCCCGAGGTCTGGCGATTCACGCTGCGCCAGGGGGTCACGTACCACAACGGCAACGCCTTCAACGCCGACGACGTGCTGTTCTCGGTCGAACGCATCCGCTCCGAGGGATCCGACCTCAAGGTGGTGGCGGGCCTCATCAAAGAGGCCAGGAAGGTCGACGACTACACCGTCGACCTCGTGACCAACGGGCCGAACCCGATCCTGCCGCTGCAGCTCGGCATCTTCTACATCATGGACAAGGAGTGGTCCCAGCAGCACAACGCGGTGACCGCGACCAACGTCAAGGGTGGCGACGAAGGCAACTTCGCCAACCTCAACGCCAACGGGACCGGCCCCTTCATGCTGAGGGAACGCCAGCCCGACGTGAAGACCGTCCTGGTGCCGAACCCCAAGTGGTGGGGCCAGATGGACAGCAACATCAGCGAAGCGATCTTCACCCCGATCGGGCAGGATGCGACCCGTGTGGCCGCGCTGATCGCGGGCGACGTGGACATGGCCTATCCGGTCCCGGTGCAGGACTGGGACCGGCTCGAGTCGGCCGACGGCGTGCAGCCGCTGACCGGCCCCGAGGCGCGTACCATCTTCCTTGGCTTCGACCAGGATCGCGACGAGCTGCTCTATTCCAGCGTCAAGGGTAAGAATCCCTTCAAGGACCAGCGGGTCCGCGAGGCCTTCCTGCTGGCGATCGACATCGAGGCGATCCGCAAGAAGGTGATGCGCGGCGCTTCCTGGCCATCGAACCTCATGGTGGCGCCGCAGATCAACGGCTGGACCAAGGGTCTCAACAACCGTCCGGCCGCCGACGTCTCCAAGGCCAAGCAGCTCATGGCCGATGCCGGTTACGGCAGCGGCTTCGAGGTGACCATGGACTGCCCGAACGACCGCTACGTCAACGACGAGCGGATCTGCCAGGCGGCAGCGTCGATGCTGGCCAAGATCGGCGTCAAGGTGAACGTGCTGGCCCAGACCAAGTCGAAGTACTTCGCCAAGGTGCTGGCCCAGAACAACTATGACACCAGCTTCTTCCTGCTCGGCTGGACGCCGTCGACCTTCGACAGCCACAACCCGATCTCGGCGCTCATGTCTTGCCGTCAAGACGGCAAGGGGCTGTTCAACCTGGGCGGCTACTGCAACAAGCGGGTCACCGAGCTGACCGACATGATCCAGGTCGAGACCGATCCGGCCAAGAGGCAGGCGCTGATCGATGAGGCCTTCAAGATCCACAGCGAAGAGGTCGGCCACATCGCGCTGCACCAGCAGCCGCTGTCCTGGGGCATCAGCACCGGGGTCGACCTGGCCCAGCGTCCCGACAACGTGTTCGACCTGCGCTACGCGGTGGTCAAGTAGCGATAGCGAAACGGCAGAGGGCCCGGTCGCCGTACCGGGCCCTCGCTTCCCTCCTTTGGCCGCCAAGGTCAGGCAAAGCCGATGATCGCCTTTATCGTCCGCCGGCTGCTTCAGTCCATCGTCGTGATGCTGGCCGTCGGATTGATCGCCTTCTCCTTGTTCAACTTCGTCGGCGATCCGATCAACAACATGGTCGGCCAGGACACCTCGCTCGAGGAGCGTGCGGCGCTGCGCGAGCGCCTCGGCCTCAACGACCCCTTCGTCCTCCAGTACGGCCGTTATCTGCTGCGCGCCGCGCAGGGCGACTTCGGCATCTCCTACCGGCACCGGCGGCCGGTCAAGCAGCTGATCGCCGAGCGCCTGCCGGCCACCCTGGAGCTCTCCCTGGTCGCGGCCATCCTGGCGCTCGCCGTCGGCGTGCCCATGGGCGTCTACACGGGACTCCATCGGGAAGGCTTCGTCTCGAAGCTCTTCATGACCATCTCGCTGATCGGAATCTCCCTGCCCACCTTCCTGATCGGCATTCTCCTGATTCTCGTCTTCGGCGTCATGCTCCAGTGGTTGCCGACCTTCGGCCGCGGCGAGGTCGCGGCCTTCGGCTGGTGGACCACCGGCTTCACCACGGCCTCGGGCCTCAAGGCGCTGATCATGCCCTCGATCACGCTGGCGCTGTTCCAGATGACCCTGATCATGCGCCTGGTCCGCTCGGAGATGCTCGAGGTGCTGCGCACCGACTACATCAAGTTTGCAAGGGCCAGGGGCCTGACCGACCGGGCGATCAACTTCGGCCACGCGCTGAAGAACACGCTGGTGCCGGTGATTACGATCACCGGGCTTCAGCTCGGCTCGATCATCGCCTTCGCGATCATCACCGAGAGCGTGTTCCAGTGGCCGGGCATGGGCCTGCTGTTCATCCAGGCGATCAACGAGGTCGATATCCCGGTCATGGCCTCATACCTCATGATGATCTCCTTCTTCTTCGTCACCATCAATCTGATCGTCGACCTGCTCTACTATGCGGTCGACCCGCGTCTCAGGGTCGACAAGCTGGTCGCCGGCGGGCACGGTTAGGATGGCGGCCCAGTCCGACAACGCGCCGGCCGTCGGCCCCTGGGCCCACCTTGTCGACGGTGTCCGGCGCTTCTTCGACAGCGACCTCTGGTACTCCTTCCGCCGCTCGCCGGTCACCGTCGTTGCAGCCCTGATCACGCTAGTCTTCATGGGGTCGGCGCTCTTCGCGCCCCTGGTCGCCCCGCACGATCCCTTCGACCTGGCCCAGGTAGACCTGCTCGACGCCTTCCTGCCGCCCGCCTGGGAAGCCGACGGCGAGCTCCGCTTCCTGCTCGGGACCGACGATCAGGGACGCGGCGTGCTCTCGACCATCATCTACGGCGCGCGCATTTCCCTCGGCGTCGGCTTCGCCTCGGTCGCCTTCGCCATGGTCCTCGGCATCGGTCTCGGGCTGCTCAGCGGCTACCTCGGGGGCACGACCGACGCAGTGATCATGCGGATCGCCGATGTCCAGCTCAGCTTTCCCGCCATCCTGATCGCGCTTCTGATCGACGGCGTGGCGCGCGGCATTATTCCCCGCGACCTGCACGACGATCTCTGGTTCTACGTGCTGGTCTTCGCGATCGGCATCTCCGGTTGGGTGCAGTATGCCCGCACCGTTCGCGGCTCGACCATGATCGAGAAGAACAAGGAGTACGTCCAGGCCGCGCGGGTTATCGGGGTCTCCAAGCTGATGATCATGCTTCGCCACGTCCTGCCCAACGTTATGGGACCGGTGCTGGTGATCGCGACCATCCATCTGGCGATCGCCATCATCACCGAGGCGACCCTGTCGTTCCTCGGCGTCGGCGTGCCGGCCACCTCGCCCTCGCTGGGCACGCTGATCCGGGTCGGCAACGACTTCCTCTTCTCCGGGGAATGGTGGATCACGATCTTCCCGGGCGCCGGCCTCGCGATCCTGGTCCTGGCCGTCAACCTGCTGGGAGACTGGCTGCGCGACGCGCTTAATCCGAAGCTGCGGTGACCCCATGGCCCAGGCGGGAGAAACCGGGAGGCGCAACCAGCCGCTGCTCAAGGTCGAGAACCTGCGCATCGAGATTCCGACCCGGCGCGGGCTGCTGGTCGCGGTCGACGACATCTCCTTCCACATCGACGAGGGCGAGGTCCTGGGCGTGGTCGGCGAGTCGGGGGCCGGCAAGTCGCTGACGGGCGCCGCCATCATCGGCCTGCTGGAACCGCCGGGACGGGTCGCCGGCGGCCGGATCCTGTTCGAGGGCGACCGGATCGACAATCTGCCCTACGAGCGCCTGCGACGGCTGCGCGGCGCCAAGATCGGCATGGTCTTCCAGGATCCGCTGACCAGCCTCAATCCGCTCTACACGGTCGGCCGGCAACTGACCGAGACGATCAGCACCCATACCGGCACCGCCGAACGCAAGGCCCGGGACCGCGCCGTGGAGCTGCTCACCGAGGTCGGCATTCCGGCGCCGGAGCGGCGCATTGATCAGTACCCCCACCAGTTCTCGGGCGGCATGCGCCAGCGCGTCGTGATCGCCCTGGCGCTCGCGGTCAACCCGCGTCTGATTGTCGCCGACGAGCCGACCACCGCGCTCGACGTCTCGATCCAGGCGCAGATCATCTCGCTGCTGAAGCGCCTGTGCCGCGACCACGGGACGGCGGTCATGCTGGTGACCCACGACATGGGGGTGATTGCCGAGACCGCCGACCGGGTCGCCGTCATGTATGCCGGCAGGATCGCCGAAATCGGCCCGGTCGCCGACGTGATCCGCAAGGCCGGGCATCCCTACACCCACGGCCTCATGGGCTCGATCCCGACCGTCGGCCACGAGGTCGAGCGCCTGACCCAGATCGACGGCGCCATGCCGCGGCTGACCGAGATTCCTTCCGGCTGCGCCTTCAACCCGCGCTGCCCCAAGGTCTTCGAGCGCTGCCTCAGCGAGCGGCCGGAGCTGCTGCCCGCCGGAGCGACGGACGCCGCCTGCTGGCTGTTCGACGGCGAGGCGAAAGGGGAGCGGGCCGGTGGCTGAAACCACGGCACCGGAACAGGCCGCGGGCGCCCGGGACCGGGGGGCCGTGCTCGAGGCCCAGGATGTGGCCAAGTTCTTCGATGTCTCTCCTCCCTGGCTGAACCGCGTGATCCAGGGCGAGAAGCGGGCGATCCTCAAGGCGGTCGACGGGGTCAGCTTCACCATTCCCAAGGGCCAGACCTTCAGCCTGGTCGGCGAGTCCGGTTGCGGCAAGTCGACCGTCGCCAGGTTGGTGGTCGGTCTCTACCAGCCGACCCGGGGCCGGATCGTGTTCGAGGGAAACGATCTCAGCCAATTGAAGCGCCAGGAAGAGATCGGGCCGGTGCGCCGGCGGTTTCAGATGATCTTCCAGGACCCCTATGCCAGCCTAAACCCGCGCTGGCGGGTCACCGACATCGTGGCCGAGCCGATCCGTGCCCACCGGCTGATGACCGACAAGCCGGAGATCATTCAGCGGGTCGGTGCACTGCTGCGCCAGGTCGGCCTGGCGCCGGCCGACGGCGAGAAGTTTCCTCACGAGTTCTCCGGCGGCCAGCGCCAGCGCATCTCGATCGCCCGGGCGCTCGCCAGCCAGCCGGACTTCCTGGTCTGCGACGAGCCGACCTCGGCGCTCGACGTTTCGGTCCAGGCTCAGATCCTGAACCTGATGAAGGACCTGCAACGACAGTTCGGCCTGACCTATCTCTTCATCAGCCACGATCTGGCGGTCGTCTACCACATCTCCGATGCGGTCGGCGTCATGTACCTGGGACGCCTCGTCGAGTGGGCTGAGCGGCGCCAGCTCTTCAGCCGGCCCAAGCACCCCTATACCCGCATGCTGCTCGACGCGATCCCGGACCTCGAGATGACCGGCCGGCGGCGCATCCCCGTGGCCGGCGAGGTGCCCAACCCGATCACGCCGCCGCCGGGCTGCCACTTCCACCCGCGCTGCCCGCTGGCCAACGACCGCTGCCGCCAGGAGACGCCGCGCCTCCTGCCGCTGGACGGCGCCGAAGTTGCCTGTCACGCCGCCGAGGAGGGTCGCCTGCCGGAGGTCGCGGTCAAGGGCACGCCGAAGCTGCCGGGAGGGTAGTGCGCGCGTCGAGGAAACTCGCCTGCAGCGGGCAAAGTGCCGTCCCGTCCCTGGGGTCGCCACGAAAACACTTGCCCGTCGCGCGTAAACAGCCCACCATAATCGCGGCGAAGTGCACATCCAAATTCTTGATTAGCGCCAGCGAGTTTTAGAGCCTTTAACGGCCATGGCGTATTTGGTTTAGATCACCGTTCGGGCTGGATGGGTCTCTTCGCCGATTGGGCTGGGGGGCCAACATGAGAAAAGCCCGACCTCAAACGGGCAAGCAGATCCTATTTTGGGATGCTGCGTTTTGGCGACCCCCTTCGGCGGGTCCGCTCCCAACAAAGCAGTCTTTCGACAACCCGGCCTGGCATTCGGCGTTGCCCGCCGAAGGTCGGGCCATGGTCAGATAGAGGAGCGCATATCCAGGATTTCGTACGGCAGCGGACCCTTTTGGGCCATGCGGATCAATCTCCGCGACAAACGGCCAACGATTTTAAGGAAGGGAGCAAGCAAGATGTACGATCGACTTTGGAACAATGTCCTTACAGGTCTCAACGGCCTTGCACTGGCGGCGACGCTCGGTGCTGCATCGCCCGCGGCCGCCCAGCTCATTGGACCGAAACCGGCGGCGGAACTCGGCATTCTGGCCGTCGAATCAAACCCGGGCAGCGCTCAGGAATTGGGGTTCGCGGGTGGCAAGGTCATCACCTATTCAGGCATCGATATCACAAACTTTTCAGCCTTTCAGTGGGGCCTTGCTGAATTCGGCGTGAGCCTTTCTCTCGATGGCGGCTTCGACGGAACAACCGGCGAGACATTGACGTTCAGCCCTGGCTTGTCGCTGCTATCGCAGGGCGTGGCGGTATGGACAGGCAGCAGTCCCATTCGCAATGCGACCAACAGCGGGACCAACGAGGTGGTGATTGAAACCCGGTTTCGAATGACGGTGACGACCTTTGATGGCGGCCTCCCCGTGCCGCTCGATGCGCCGGGTCCCCGGCTCGATATCCTCGCCGAGGGTTTGACCGCATTTCGGGTCAAGTTGGAGACACTCGCTGAAATCGGCACACTGGTCTTCCTCCCCTGTGACCCGTCGGAGGACTCCTTGTTCCAAGGCTTCGGGCCGATGCTGGAGGTCTTCGACTGCGCGACAGACAGTAGCCAGGACGGGCAAGCCTTCACCTCGATCAACACGGGATTCTTCGTCGACGGGGAGGGCGTGCCCGACGGACTGGAGGCGATTCTCGAAGCCCTATCGGTGGCCGAGGCCAAGCTGGATCTCCTAGGCGCCCTCAGCGTCGAGAATCTGAACTTTGTCGGTGAAGACTGGCCCCACCGCTGGAACAGCCTGGGCGCGGAATTCGACACCATCAACAATGCCTCTAACCAAGTGCTGGGTGGAGTTAACTCACTTGAAGCCAAGTTGGATTTCTTGCAGACCGAAATCGGCAACCTGCCGCAGGAAATCCAAGACCGCCTGTCCGATGGCGACGACGATGGCCTGTCCGTCGAGCTGCTGCTGTATCTCTTGGGGTTCCAGATCCCCGGCATTCCGACTCCCGAGGGCGGCCCGCCGATCAGTGCCTTTCCCATGTTCTCCGAGCTTTACAGGTCGCTCGGAAGCATCGAGGAGACTGCCCTTGACCTTAAGGCCAAAGCCGATGCCGTCGAGGCCGAGGTTGGAGGTGTCAGGACGGACATTGACGGTCTTTTTGCCTTGGCCAAGGTCGACGTCGAGATCGTGCAGCAATCGCGGTATGACGAGGACGACCACGCATACAGCAAGGGGCCGACTTTCGTCCTGCTGTCGAGCGAGTCCGGAACGCCGGTCGATGCGGCGGTCACGGACGTGTTCGCGGTCGAGGGTTCGGCGGCTCTCGAGGTCGACTGGGTGGTCACCGTGCTGCGTACCGGGCTGATCCAGCTCAAGGTCGAACTGCCCTGGGCGCTGCGATCGGCCAGGATCTTCATGATCCAGGTTGAGCACGCCGTTGGCCCGAACATGGTCCACGCGGGCAGCGCGCTTGCCAGCTTGGAGCCGACCGACGACTAAGAGCACGCATGCCGTCCGTCGGGCCTCGATTCTTGGAAGGTCTGACGCAGGCGAGAGACGAGTCAGCAGCGCCTCTCGCCTGCAAGGCTTCCGGGTGTGGTCCATGACTCCCTCGCGCGACTCCGGTTCGATCCTGACACGGATCCGAAAAGGGCTGACGGCCGCGGCGCGGTTGGGCGCGTTTCTGTTCGCGGTCTGGCCGACGGCCGCCTTTATGGCAACCTCGGCAAAGGAGCTGCCCAATGGTCGAGCCGACCCGGTCGGTCTTCGGTTGTCCGGGGAGCCGTCGAAAACCGCCGTCCGACCAGCTGGCGATCGCGCCCAAGTCGGTGCGGCGACAGAATCGTCGCCGGCAGGCGCCGGCGGTGGGCGGCTCGACCAAGGATCCGAGAGCGGTTCGACCGGCGACAGCTTGGAGCAACTCCTGCGAGCCACCAGGGATCCGAACTGGAAGAAGCGTTGGGATGCGGTGAACGAGCTGGGGAAGCTCAAGGATCCCAGAGGCATGTCCGCGCTGGTCGAGCGGGCGCTGTACGACGACAACCCCCACCCGCGATGGCGAAGCCTCTGGGCGATCAGCGCGATCGACCGGAAGGGGGTCGACGCGCTCCCCGGCCTCATGGATGCCCTGGAGAATGCAGACCCGAACGTGGCGCACAACGCCGCCATCGCGCTCGCCTACTTCGGCCAGCCGGAGGCCCGCCCCCGTATTCTGAGAACACTAGGCGACCCGCTCGAGTTCCGCCGCTGGGAAGCGGTGTTCAGCTTGCGAAGGCTGGGAAACAAGGAGACCGTGCCCGCACTCCTGCGGCTGCTCAATGGCGGCACGGAGCCCTCGGCCCGCGTCCGGGGAGAGGCGGTCTTGGTGCTCAGCCGGATCGGCGACGAGACCATCGTCCCGACGCTCGTCGAAACCTTGCGCGCGGATGTCAGCCATGAAGTCCGGTGGCGCGCCGCGCTCGCGTTGAAGAGCTTGGCAGACGTCTGCGTGACCGGTCCCTTGCGGGAAGCCCTGTCCTCGGAGACCGATGCCAAGGTCCGCGAGCAGATCGGGGTTGCGCTCGCCGCGGTCGGCCAGCCAGAACGGCATCGCGCGTGTCCGTCCAGGCCCTCGTCCGCCTCGCCTTAGAGCACCTAGAGACGCCGGCCGAAGACCTCGAAGATCTTTTCCCAAGAGGCCTCCGCGGCCGCCTCGGCATAGACCGGCCGGGCCGGGAAGGAGAAGCCGTGCTGGGTGTCGGGGAAAATGTCGATGTCGTGGGCGATCTCGCGCTTGGCCAGGGTCTCGCGCAGCGTGGGGATCACGTTGTCCGGGACCAGCGGATCGTCGGAGGCGAAGCCGAAGTAGAGCTCCGCCGAGATCCTGTCGGTGAGCAGATGGGGCGAGTCGGGTGCGTCGGTCACCAGCCCGACACCGTGCAGCGAGGCGACCGCGCCGACCTGGTCCGGAAAGCGGCCGGCCGCGGCCATGACGTACTGGCCACTCATGCAGTAGCCGATCAGGCCCCTGGGGCCGGGCTTGGCCCGTGGGTGCCGGTCGAGGAAGGCGAGCAGGGCGGCGCCGTCGCGCGCGACCCTCTCGTGGTCCAGGTGCCGCAGGGCTGCTTGGATTACCGCGTTCATGCGCTCGTCGCGCTGGGACAGGTCGAACCGCAGGGTGCCGAGCCGGTAGAACATGTCGGGCAGGAGGCAGAGGTAGCCGGCCTCGGCGATCCGCCGGGCGAAATCGCGCAGCTCCTCGCGGATGCCCGGCGCGTCCATGTAAAGGATTACGGCCGGACGCGGTTCAGCGCCGCCGGGATCGGCTACGAAGGTGGGGATCGGGGCGTCCGAACCGGGAACGTCGACGGTCTGCTGCTGCGCATTCATGAGGCGGGTCCGATTTCTGTGTCGCCGGGGCGGGTCTAGCCCCGCCCGTAGATGTCCTCGAAACGCTCGATGTCGTCCTCCCCCAGATAGTCGCCGGACTGTACCTCGATGATGTGGAGCAACTCATCGCCGGGGTTGTGCAAGCGGTGGATGGCGCCGCGCGGGATGAAGGTGGACTCGTTCCGTTTCAGGGCGAAGACCTCATTGTCCCGGGTCACCTCGGCGGTGCCGCGCACCACGACCCAGTGCTCGGCCCTGTGCTTGTGGCGCTGCAGCGAGATGCTGGCCCCCGGGTTGATGGTCAGGCGCTTGGCCTGGAAACCGTCGCCGGCGTCGATCGTCTCGTAGGAACCCCAGGGTCGGCGCACCTTGGCGTGGACCTGATGCTCCTCGCGGCCGCTCGCTTCGAGGTGGCTGACGATCGCTCGGATGTCCTGGGCACGGTCGCGCGGGCAGACCATCACCGCATCGGTCGTGGCGACCACGATCAGGTTCTCGACGCCGACCGTCGCGAGCAGCTGGGACTCGCTGTGCAGGTAGCTGTTCCGTGTGTCGAGGGCCAGTATGTCGCCGACCCTGGCGTTGCCCTGGGCGTCGGTCTCGGAGACCTGCCAGAGCGAATCCCAGGAGCCCACGTCGCTCCAGCCGATGTCGACCGGGACGATCGCGGCCCGGTCGGTCTTCTCCATAACGGCATGGTCGATCGAGATCGACGGCGCATCGGCGAAAGCCGCCGCGTCGAGGCGCAGGAAGTCCATGTCCCTGGTCGCTCCCTCGACGGCGCTCCGGGCGGCTTCCAGCACGGCGGGGGCGTGGCGCCCGGTCTCCTCCAGCAGGGACTGGGCAGAAAACAGGAACATGCCGCTGTTCCAGGCATAGTCGCCGCTCGCCAGGTAGGCCTCGGCCGTCGCCGCGTCCGGCTTCTCGACGAAGCTCGCCACCCTGAAACAGCCGGGCAGACCCTCGAGGGCCTCGGCGTGTCGGATGTAGCCGTAGCCGGTCTCCGGTCCCTCGGGTGTCACGCCGAAGGTGGCGAGCCAGCCGGCCCGGGCCGCGTCGGCCGCGCGCTCGACGGCGACGGCGAAGGCGTCCTGGTTCGGGATGTGGTGGTCCGAAGGCATGAGCAGCAGCAGCGCGTCGGGCTCTTCGGCCGCGAGATGCAGGGCGGCGACGCAGGCGGCCGGGGCCGTGTTGCGGCCTACCGGCTCCAGCACGATGTCGAGGGAGTCGAGCTCGTGGCTGCGCAGCTCCTCGGCGACCAGAAAGCGGTGCTCGTCGTTGCAGACGATCATCGGCGGGGCGAAGCGCTCCCGCGCGCCGACCCGGTTCATGGTCTGAACGATCAGGCTGACCTCGCCCATCAGAGGGATCAACTGCTTGGGGAGCAGCGCCCGGGAGAGAGGCCAGAGGCGGGTGCCCGCGCCGCCGGAGAGAATCACCGGATGGATCATCGCCTTGTCGACCAAGAAGGGGGCTCCTTTGCGTTGCGGGGGCCGCCTTTGGGGAGGCTTCGACCCGGTTCTCTGCGGACGCTTCTCCTGCCAGGCGGCCGGCGTCCCATATCCGTTATTCTAGCGTTACGGCGCGATTAAAGGCCACCCACGGCGTCGGCAGTTGTCCGGCCTGGGCGAAGCCTCTACCTTTCCCTAAAGAGCCGCAGGGAGAAGGGGGAGGACATGCCGGTCATCAACCGTATTGCCGAGTTCCACGACGAGATGGCCGCCTGGCGGCGCGACATCCACGCCCACCCCGAGACCGCCTTCGAGGAGCACCGCACCGCCGACTTCGTGGCGGCGCGCCTGGACGACTTCGGCATCGAGGTCCACCGCGGCCTGGCCGGCACCGGCGTGGTCGGCGTGCTCAAAGGTCGCAAGGACGGCGGTCGGTCGATCGGCCTGCGGGCCGACCTCGACGCGCTGCACATCCAGGAACTCAACGACTTCGCGCACAAATCGAGACATCAGGGCAAGATGCACGCCTGCGGCCACGACGGCCACACCGCGATGCTGCTGGGGGCCGCCAAGTACCTTTCGGAGACCCGCAACTTCGACGGCACGGTCTGCTTCATCTTCCAGCCCGCCGAGGAGAACGAGGGCGGCGGCCGGGTCATGGTCGAGGAGGGTTTGTTCGACAAGTTTCCGGTCGAGGCGGTCTACGGCCTGCACAATCAGCCGGGGCGGCCGGTCGGCGAGATCGGCCTGCGCGCCGGCCCGGCCATGGCGGCCTTCAATATCTTTGAGATCACGGTGACCGGGAAGGGGTCGCACGCCGCCATGCCTTACCAGGGCATCGACCCCGTCGTGGTCGCCAGCCAGATCGTCACGGCCCTGCAGACCATCGTCAGCCGGAGGGTCGATCCGATCGACACGGCCGTGCTCAGCGTCACCCAGTTCCACGCCGGCGATACCTGGAACGTCATCCCCAACGAGGCCGTGCTGCGCGGCACGACCCGGGCCTTCAAGCCGGAGGTGGCCGACATGATCGAGGCCGACATCCGCCGGCTCTGCGACGGCATCGCCGGCGCCCACGGCGCCGAGGCCCAGGTCCGCTACGAGACCCGTTATCCGGCCCTGGTGAACAGCGAGAAGGAGAGCCGCTTTGCCGCCACGGTGGCGGCCGAGGTGGTCGGCGCCGAGCGGGTCGAAGCCGACGCCGAGCCGCTGATGGGCTCCGAGGACTTCGCCTTCATGCTGCAGGAGAGGCCGGGCTGCTACATCTGGCTCGGCAACGGCGACAAGGGCGGCCCCGGCGGCTGCGCGGTGCACAACCCGCACTACGACTTCAACGACGAGGCCGCGATCGTCGGCGCCAGCTACTGGGCGACCCTGGTCGAGAAGGCCTTGCCGCGGGACGGCTGATCAGTCCCGCTCCAGGATCGCGCGCGGGTCGAGCGCGTCCTGGAGGCCGTCGCCGAGAAAGTTGAAGGCGATCACGGTCACGAAGATCAAGAGGCCCGGCCAGACCGCCAGCATGGGTGCGTCCCAGATCAGCTCCTGGGCGCCGGTCAGCATGTTGCCCCAGGAGGGGATCGGCGGCTGGATGCCGAGGCCCAGGAAGCTGAGCACCGACTCCAGCAGGACGATGTTGCCGATCGAGAGCGTGGTCGCGACGATGATTGGCGAGACCACGTTGGGCAGGATGTGGCGGACCATGATCCGGAAGCCGCCGGCGCCCAGCGCGTGGGCGGCGCGGACGAACTCCCGCTCGCGCATCGAGAGGGTGTTGCCGCGCACCAGGCGCGCCACCGTGGTCCAGCCGACCAGGGCGATCAGCACGACGATGCGGTAGAAGCTGGCGTTTTCGGACTCCGCCCAGCTCTGGGGCAGCCCCAGCTTGTTGAGGTCGATAGCGGCCAAGACGATCAGGAGCGGCAGCAGCGGCAAGGCGATCACGCCGTCGGTCAGGCGCATCAGCAGGCCGTCGAGCCAGCCGCCGTAGTAGCCCGCCAGGATGCCGATCACCGTGCCGATCACGGCCGCGCAGAGCGCGGCGGCGATCCCGGCCAGGAGGGAGATCCGGCCGCCGTAGAGCAGCCGCACCAGGAGGTCGCGGCCGAGTTCGTCGGTACCGAGGGGGTGCGCCGCCGAAGGCGGCTGCTTGATGTTGAAGAGGTCGACCGCCTGGCCGTCGACGCCGAGCAGAGCCTCGACCAGGGGCGCGGCCAGCACCGCGAGCGCCAGCAGGACCAGCCCCAGGAGGCTCGCCACCGCCACGCCGTGGCGCAGGAAGCGGCGCCGGAGCAGGCGGCCGGGCGAGAGCGAGGGCCCGAGGACCGCCGCGCTCTCTGCCGCCAGCCGGCTGTCTCCGGGCCCGCTCATCGGTAGCTGATCCGGGGGTCGAGCCAGGTGTAGCAGAGGTCGGCCAGTAGGTTGGCCAGCAGGGTGACGAGGGTGGCGAAGAGCAGGCCGACCAGCGCCAGGTTGTAGTCGTTGCCCATGATGGCGTCGTAGATCGTCTTGCCCATGCCGAGCCAGCCGAACATGGTCTCGGTGATCAGCGCCCCGGAGAACAGCGTGCCGAAGTTGAGCGCCAGGATCGTGGTCACCGGGATCATGGCGTTGCGCAGCACGTGGCCGAGGACGATGCGGGCGGAGCCCAGGCCCTTGGCCCGCGCCGTGCGGACGTAGTCCTGGCGCAGCGCCTCGATCATGGCGGCGCGCACGAAGCGGATGATGCCGCCGACCGTGACCAGGGTGAGCGCCAGCACGGGCAGCACCGCGTGTTCTAGCCGCGCGAGGAAACCGCCGCCGCCCTCCATCCCCATGCCGCCGGCCGGCAGCCAGCCCAGGATCACGGCGAAGAGGATGATCAGCAGGATGGCGAGCCAGAAGGGCGGCACGGAGATGCCGGCGAAGGCGACCATGTTGACCCCGTGGTCGAGCGCGGAACGGGGCCTGAGCGCCGCGACGATGCCCGCGGGCAGGGCGAGCGCCAGGGCGAAGAGAAAGCTGAGGCCCATCAGCAGCGTGGTGTTCCAGAGGCGCGGCGCCAGGACGTCGAGCACCGGCTCGGCGAAGAGCCGGGAGTACCCGAAATCGCCGGTCAGCGCGGCGCTCAGCCAGGCGCCGTAGCGCTGCAGCAGCGGCTGGTCGAGCCCGTAGACCGCGCGCAGGCGCTCCGCGTCGGCCGGCGTCAGGTCCGGGTTCGCCGTGATCATGAGGTCGATCGGGTCGCCCGGCATGAGCCCGATCAGGCCGTAGATCACGAAGGACATGATCAGCAGGACGACCGCCGACTCGAAGAGGCGCTGGGCGATGTAGGTCAGCATTCAGTTCACGTGGGCCAATACCGTGACGACCATTCTTGTCACCCTCGGGCTTGACCCGAGGGTCCAGGGCCCTGGAGCAGATCGTGATTGAGTGGACTCGCCCGGGGCGATCCATTCAATCGCGTGAATCTGCTCTAACTCTAGGATGTAGAGCGGATTCACATGTTTGGCCGAAACCATGAGTGGTTCCGACCCAAACATGATCCGCTCTAAAACCGCAATCACGACCTAGATTGCCGGGTCAAGCCCGGCAATGACAAGGAAGACTGTTGTTTCCTACTCCGCCGCGCGGCGCCATTCCTCGACCCAGTGGGTTGTGGTGTACTGATGGCCGGTCGCACGGAGGCCCTTGAGCCACTTCGGCAGGATGTAGGGCTCGGCGCGCCAGTAGAGCGGCAGCGCCGGCAGGTCGCGCACGTAGATCGCCTGCATGCGGTGCCAGAGCGCCCGGCGCTTCTCGCGGTCCAGCTCGCGCTCCATCTTGTCCAGGATCTCGTCCATCTCCGGGTTGACGTAGCCCGGGTAGTTCTGGCCGGCCCAGCCGTTCTCCTCGGCCGGGATCATGGTCGAGTGCAGCGTAGTCCAGGGCACGTTCTCCGGACTCGACAGCCAGGCGTACATCCCGAGGGCGGGGAACTTCCGCTTGGTCATGGTCTGGCCGAAGAAGACCCGGGCCGGCTCGTTGCGGATCCGCATGTCGATGCCGACCTTGCGCCACTGGCTCTGCAGGACCTGCTGGACCAGCTCGCGGATACGGTTGCCGGCGGTGGTCATGATCTCGAGGGTCAGCTTCTCGCCCGCCGCGTTGTGGCGGATGCCGCCCTTCTTGACGCTCCAGCCCGCCTCGTCCAGGAGGGCCTCCGCCTTGTCGGGGTCGTGCGCGTAGACCGGGATGTCCGGATCGTGCACCCAGTCGAGGGGCGAGACCGAGCCGTGGGCCGGCGGCTGCTTGCCGTCGAAGAGGCGCTCGCTGATCGCGTCGCGATCGATCGCGTGGATCAGGGCGCGGCGCACCCGCTCGTCCTGCAGGATCGGGTTGTCCCGGTTCAGGTCGATGTGCTCGTAGATCAGCCCGGCCTTGTAGGAGACCGCGTACTTCTGGCCGTGGCGTTTCTCGAAGGCGATCGCCTGGTCGACCGAGAGCCCGAGCTCGCCAGCCACCATGTCGACCGCGCCGGACAGCAAGTTGGCCTCCAGCGCCGCCGTGTTCTGGATCGCCCGTACGACGATGCGGTCGAAGGCGGGCGGCGCGCCGTACCAGGTCGGGTTCTTCTCCAGCGCCAGGTGCGAGCCCTTGACCACCTCGACGATGCGATAGGGGCCGTAGTAGAGGCCGGGGTTGGTCGGGTCGCTGTCGTAGGTCGTGCGGTTGCGGTACTCGGCCGGACCGGCGTCGAAGATCGCCTCCTCGAGGTGCGCCGGCAGGATGCGGAAGTCGTTGATCGCGTTGTATTCGTAGGTGATGCGGTCGACGTGGAGCGTAAAGGTCTTCGCGTCGGCCACGTCGATCTTGAGAAGTCGGTTGAAGAGTTCCGCGTTACCCACGCCCGATTGAGGGTGGCGGCCGAACTTCCAGGTGAAGAGCACGTCATTTGTCGTGACCGGCGTGCCGTCGCCCCAGGTCGCCTCCGGCTGGATCGTGTAGGTCAGTGCGATGCCTTCGCCGCCGTCCGCCAGCGCCTGCCTCTTCGCCAGGCCGTTCTCCAGGGTCGGCAGTTCGGTGCAGAGCATGCAAGCCAGTTCCCAGTCGTGGTCGAAGATGGTGAAGGGCCGCCGCGCCATGGCCAGCACGTAGCTCTTGGCCAGCATGGAGTCGATCGCCGGATGCAGGGTCGAGGGGAACTGGGTCATCCCGATCTTGAGCTCGCCGTCTTGGGCGCGCGCGCCCGCGGCCGGCGCCAGCAGGCCGAGGGTCATGAAGACTGCAAGGAGAAAGCGCATCATTCTCTTCCGATCGAGTCTCATCCGAATCGCCGGGCGATCCTACTCAAGCGGAGCGGGCTTGCCCACGAAACTCGACACCGAGCCCCATCGTGACCCGCCCGGTCCCCGCGGGAACGCGAGAGTCCAAAGGCGCCCAGCGCGGCTTGAACGCCGGAGGCTTCCTGCCTAGAGTCTCGGTCGCTCCGAAGAAGCCCGCCGCATCCTGCAGGGGGCCATGAACATCCGACCGCGATCTTCCGCAAGCCGCGTCTTGAAACGAAGGAGGATGGAGATGCGTGTATTCACCTCTGGCCTCGTGGCCGCTTCGCTCGCCCTGTGCGCGGCAGCGTCGGCCAGGGCCGATACCTCCGACGTCCAGTGGCGCTCCAAGGCGGTGCTGGCCAAGGCTGGGCCGCACTGCGCGGACGATCCCAACTGCTTCAACCGCTACCACCCTGAAATCAAGCCGGTGCTCGAGGTCAACCCGGAGGACTTCATCACCATCGAGACCCGGGACGCGCTGGACAGCGATCTGACCTGGGACTCCAACGCCGACGACGTCACGGCGCTCGACCTCAACCTCGTGCACCCCATGACGGGGCCGATCTATGTGCGCGGCGCCGAGCGCGGCGACGTCCTGGCCGTGACGCTGATCGACGTCGAGCCAGACGATTTCGGCTACACGGTGATCGTGCCTGGCTTCGGTTTCCTGCGCGACATGTTCCCCGAGCCCCATTTCGTCGCCTGGAAGCTCTCACGCCGCGGCGCCACCTCGGAGCAGATGCCCGGCGTCCACATTCCCTTCGCGCCCTTCCTGGGATCGGTCGGCGTCCTACCGGGCCCCGAGGAGATCCGCGAGTGGCTGGCCCGCGAGCGCGCCCTCGACGAGGCGGGCGGCATCGCCCTGATGCCGCAGCCGCTTGGCGCGCTGCCCAAGCAGGTCTGCGGACCGATCGGCAGCTTCAAGGACGAGTGCCTGCGCACCATTCCGCCGCGCGAGAACGGCGGCAACATGGACGTGAAGCAGATGCAGGTCGGCACCACGCTCTACCTGCCGTGCTTCGTCGAGGGCTGCGGTCTCTTCGCCGGCGACGTGCACTTCGCCCAGGGCGACGGCGAGGTCTCTGGCACGGCGATCGAGATGGGCGCGACAGTGACCGTTCAGGTCGAGGTGCTCAAGGGCAAGGGCAAGGATGTCACCTCGCCGCACTTCTCCGGCGGCGCGCAGCTGAAGGCCCTGGCGCCGACCGAGTTCTACGCGACGCTCGGTTTTCCGCTCAAGGCCAAGGGCATGATCCCGCCCTACGTCGCCTACCTCGACTCCAAGAAGATCATGAACCTGGAGAACCTCTCCGAGGACCTGACCCTGGCCGCACGCAACGCCCTGGTCGACATGATCGACTACCTGGTGCGCGAGCACGGCCTGACGCGGGAGCAGGCCTACGTGCTGTGCAGCGTCGCCGTCGATCTGCGTATCGGCCAGATGGTCGACGTGCCGAACTACACGGTCTCGGCGATCCTGCCGCTCAACGTCTTCCGAGCGGGACCGGAATAAGGCCGTGGACCGCCGCCTTCTGCTGCGTGCGGCGCTGCTCGGCGGCGCGGCCCTGCTGCTTCAGGGGCACACGCCCTATCGGCAGTGGGTCGCCTACCGCAAGCGCCGGCTGCTGATCGGCTCGAGCAAGGCCGATCCGGCGAGCTACCGCCTGTCCAAGCAGGTCGCGGAGACCCTGATCACGCACCTGCCGGCCAGCCGGGCCCGCGCCAGCCGGGCGCCCAACCCCTGGCGCCTGGCGAGCCTCCTGGCCACCGCCCAGCTCGACGTCGGGATCCTGGCGGCGGAGGACGCCGCAGCCCTGGCGGCGGGGCGCGCGCCGCTCGACGATTTCGGCGGCCTCGACCTGCGCGCGCTGTTCGGCTTCGAGGGGTATCTCCTGGTCAGCCGGCCCGACTTTCCGGAGCGGCACGCCTACCTCGTCAGCGAGACCCTGGCGCGTCACGGCGGCGCGCTGCCGGGCGCCCGCCTGGCCGGTTCGTCGGACGGGGCGATCCCCCTCCATCCGGGCTCGCGGGCCTACGGAGAAGGCCGCCCGCCGCCGCCCGGTCCGGAGTAACTCAGCGTCCCGCGGCGATGTCGTCGCTGGTCTTGCCGCCGCGCCGCGCCGACCAGTCTTCGGGGTCCTCCAGGAAGGCGCGCACTTCGCGGGCGGCGCTCTTCGAGAGATAGCCCTGCTGTTCCGCGGCCTCGAGGGCGTCCCACCAGGTGGCCAGCCCGTGCAGCGTGACGCCGCGCTCGGCCAGCGCCGCGACCGACTGGGGAAAGATGCCGTAGTGGAAGATCACCAGGCAGTGGGCGACCTCCGCGCCCGCGGTCCTGAGCGCCTCGACGAAGTTGAGCTTCGAGCCGCCGTCGGTCGCCAGGTCCTCGACCAGTAGCACCCGCGCGCC
>JASJEC010000073.1 GCA_030064845.1 Kiloniellales bacterium | reverse complement strand
CGCCCAGTCCGATCACGTCCTGGCCGGCCGCCTTGAGCTCGCGCGCCTTCTGCGACACGGCGATGGTCGGCGACGGCTTGATGCGGGACAGACGTTCTGCGATCAGCGACATGGCTGCGGTCCTCTCGGGGGTCATCGGCCACGCGGGCCGGTCATGGATCGGCGGAACGGTAGGCCGGGGCGCTATCCGATCAGGTGGAGTCGTTGCGCGATCCACCTGGCCGGATAGTGCGCCAGGCGCGGATCGCTGGCAACCGCCGAGGCGGGCTTCCGCGCCTCGGCCGGGGAGGCGCCGCCCCATTCCCGCCGCAAAGCGTCACGCAATCGCCCCCGGTCGGTCCTCGGGCCGCCCCGCGCCGGGTCCCTTATGGCAGCCGGTCAAGCGGTCATTCGCCGTCATGGAGCCGGAAAAACAGGGGGTCGAGCCATGGTTCTGGATCAGAGGCAGCAGGATTTCGATCGAGCGGGGCGCGCGGCGCTCTCGGACTGGGCCGGAGTGGCCCAGGAGGCCCTGGGCGTGGCGGCCCGCGTCCTCGTCGCGGCGCTCCTCGCGATCGGGCTGGTGCTCACGGTGCGGGCGGCCGAAGCGGCCCCGCCGGGCGCGCCGCTGCTGGAGCGCGACGCGCTGCGCGCCGGCCTGTTCTTCAAGTCCGGGCGGACCGACAGGGTGCTCGAGGCGCCGACCTTGGCGAGCGACGTGGCGGTCGAGATTCACGGTCTGGTCGCCCGGGTCACGGTGCGGCAGACCTTCCACAACCCCTCCGGCGCCTGGCTGGAAGGCGTCTATGTCTTCCCCCTGCCGGAGCGCTCGGCGGTCGACGAGCTGGTCATGACCGTCGGCGGCCGGAAGGTCGTCGGCCGGATCATGGAACGGGAGGCCGCGAAGCAGGTCTACCTCGAGGCCGCGCGCGAGGGCCGCCGGGCCGGGCTGCTGGCATCGGCCCGCCCCAACGTCTTCGTCACCTCGGTCGCCAACGTCGGCCCCGGCGAAACCGTTGTGATCGAGATCGGCTACCGGGACCGGATCGCTTTCGAGCGCGGCCGCATGAGCTATCGCTTTCCGATGGTCGTGGCGCCCCGCTTCACGCCGCCGGCGCTGGCGATGGCGCGCGCCCGGCCGCTGCCGCTGCTTGAGGCGCCGAAGGCCCGCGATATCGCGCTGCGCCGGGAGACGGCGGGCGCCGGTGCCCCAGCTAACGGCGCCCCGGCTGGCGGTGCTCCGGCTGGCGGCGGCATGGGTGCCGATCTCTTCGGACCGGTGCGCCATCCGGACCGGGGCCCCGCCAATCCT
Source organism: Kiloniellales bacterium (assembly GCA_030064845.1). Lineage (NCBI taxonomy): Bacteria > Pseudomonadati > Pseudomonadota > Alphaproteobacteria > Rhodospirillales > Kiloniellales bacterium. The sequence continues at coordinate 22,096 of JASJEC010000073.1, read as the reverse complement.
CTCGGCCTGACCGTGGCGATCGACGCCGGGCGCTCCTTTGCCGGCCTGGAGAGCCCGTCCCACGCGGTCGAGACGACGATGGAGGGGCCGGGGCAGGCCCGCGTCGCTTTAGCCGCGGGCGGCGTCCCGGCCGACCGGGACTTCGTGCTGCAGTGGCGCCCGGCGGTCGGGACGGAACCCGAGGCCGCGCTCTTCGCCGAGGAGAAGAACGGCTCGACCTATCTGCTGCTGGACCTGCTGCCGCCCGCGGCGACCGCCGGCGCGGCGCGGCCGAGCCGGCAGAAGCGCGATCTGATCCTGGTGGTCGACCGCTCGGGGTCCATGCACGGAGTCGCTTTGGACCAGGCGAAACAGGCGCTGGCGCTCGCCCTCGAGAGCCTGGGCCCGGCCGACCGCTTCAACATCCTCTCATTCGCCGGCGACACCCGGACCCTGTTCCAGGGCTCGCGCCCGGCCTCGGCGGCCAACCTGTCGAAGGCGCGCCGCCACGTCGCCGCGCTCCGCGCCGACGGTGGCACGATGATGCGCCCGGCGCTGCACCTGGCCCTCGGCGAGGCCCCCATGCCGGGGTACCTGCGCCAGGTGGTCTTCCTGACCGACGGCTCGGTCAGCAACGAGCACGACCTGTTTCTCGACATCGCGGCCCGGCTCGGCGAGGCGCGCCTCTTCACCGTCGGCCTGGGCTCCGCGCCGAACGGATACTTCATGCGCCGCGCCGCGGAGCTGGGGCGCGGCAGCTTCGTAACGATCAGCAGCCTCGACCAGGTCGCGGGCCGCATGGGCGGCCTGTTCCGCAAGCTCGAGCAGCCGCAGGTGACCGACGTCGCCGTGGAATGGCCGGCGGCCATGAAGCGGGGGCTGACACTCCATCCGGCGGTGCTGCCGGACCTCTACGCCGACCAGCCGATCAGTCTCTCGGCGCGCCTCGAGGGGCGGGCGCTGGCGTCGCTCTCGGGCGACCTGGTCGTTACGGCACGCCGCGGTGGCGTGCTCTGGCGCCGCACGATCTCCCTGGCGGGGCTGCGCCCGGCCCGGGGCGTCGCCGCCATCTGGGCGCGCGAGCGTTTCGCCGAAATCCAGGACGGCGCCTACCGCGGCGTCGACCGCGAGACGATTCGAAGCGAGGCCATCCCCCTCGCGCTCGAGCACCGGCTGGTCACCAGCTACACCAGCCTGGTGGCGGTCGACGAGCCGCCGGCGCGGCCCGAGGCCATGGCAATGAGGCGCCAGCACGTGGACCGAAACCTGCCGGCGGGGATGTCCTTCGACAAGGTCTTCGGCGAGCCCGAGGCCACGATGCGATTGCGGCCGGTGCCGCAGACCCTGCTGCGCGATGCCGCATTCCAGGGTCAGGCCGTCGCCCTGCCCCAGGGCGCGACGCCGGCGCCGGCGCTGCTCGTCGCGGCGGCGGCCCTGTTCGCCTTCGGCGCGGCCTGTCTCCTGGCCGCCCGCCGGCCCCGGCGGAACGGAGCCTGACGGTGGCCGGGCGCCGGCGTCTGCGCCGCGCCGCGGCGGTTCTCGGCCTGGTGTCGCTCGCCGCCGGCCTCCTGCTGCTCGGCCAGGCCGGATGGATCCACGCCAAGGCCCGGCTCGCCGAGGGGCTCGTCGAACGGGCCTGGGACCGTACCCGGACCGCCGGCGGCGGTGTCTTCCCGCCCTGGCCCTGGGCCGACACCTACCCGGTGGCCCGCCTCCGGGCGCCGGCCCGGGGCGTCGACCAGGTCGTGCTCGCCGGAGCGAGCGGCCGGACCCTGGCCTTCGGCCCGGGCCATCTCGACGCCAGCGCGCCGCCGGGCCAGGCCGGCCACGCCGTGGTCGCCGGACACCGGGACACCCACTTCGGCTTCCTCCGGCACCTCCGGTCCGGAGACCTCCTCGAGGTCGAGCGTCCCGACGGCCGCCGGCTGCGCTACCGGGTCGAGGGCAGTCAGGTGGTCGACTCCCGCAGCGCCCGTCTTGCGCCCATCGTGGGGCCGCCCGCGCTCACCTTGATCACCTGCTATCCCTTTGATTCGGTCGATTTCGGCGGGCCGCTGCGCTACCTGGTCTTCGCCCGGGCCCTTCCTAGCCGGAATCAAAGGGCGTTAACCGAAGATTTCTAACCTCTGTCCTAAGATCTCTGAACCAGGCCCTTGTCTGCAGGTTTCACTCCGCCGGTTGAGAAGTCATCGCGATGTCGGTTCTGATCGCATACGAAGTCCAGGTATTCGAGCACGGGCAGTGGCAGATCGAGGCCATACATCCCGACCGGGACACGGCTCTGATGGAGGCCCGGCGCATCGAAGAAGGTGTGCGGCCGCGCGAGACCCGCGTGGTCGAGGAGGTCTACGACCAGACCAGCGGACACACCAAGAGCACGGTGGTCTACACCACGCCCGTCTTGCGGGATGATCGCAAGAAGACGAGGCTGCAGTCTGATCGCTTCCGCGGACGCGCGCTCCGCGAGTTCAGGGGCAAGTAGGACGGGTCGCCGCGACGCGGGATCGCGGCATTCCCGATCCTCACGGTGGTCAGAAACTCAATATAAGTCAGAGGGTTGCTTGCTCATTGCCGCGATCGCCTCCGGTCGCCGGCGCGCTGCCGAGGGCCTCGTGGCGACACGAATCCGGCGTTGAGCTTTCACGCTTTCGGTGTAGGCTTTGTGCTCTGCGTCGTCCGCCACAGGGGAGAGGGACCATGGGTCGGATCGTCGTAAGCCTCTTAGTCGGCTGCGTGCTGGGCGGTTTCGTCGGCTTCGCGGTTGGGATCTTCGTCTACCCCTATATCTTCCTGGCCGACATCGTGGCGGCTGAACGGCTCGACGATCCCGACGCCAGGACGGTGCTGGCGACTGGCGCCTTCATACACGCCGACCCGAACGACCCGGTGCACTACGGCAGCGGCAAGGTGACCCTCTACGAGGACGCGGTGTTTCTCGACCAGGACTTCGAGGTCGGGCCCGGCCCCAAATACCACGTCTATCTCGTGCCCGTGGACGACGTGACGCCGGACACCGACGTCGAAGCCACCGCCTTCGTGGATCTCGGCCGCCTGCGGGCTTTCAAGGGCAGCCAGGTGTTCAAGATCCCCGAGTCGGTCGATCCCGGCGGCTACGCCTCGGTGGTCATCTGGTGCGAGCAGTTCGGGGTGCTGATCTCGCCCGCCCGGCTGGTGTTTCAGCAATCCGGCTGACGTCGCAAGATCCGGCGCAAGATTCGGGTGGACCTGCCGAGCGTGCCCCGAGACCATGGGCCCGACGGAGGGCTCCCATGGCACCATCGCAGGGTTCACAAGTCCGGTCCGACGCGCCGGCCGGCGTCGAGCAGCGCCTCGCCCGGCGCTCCTGGGGCGCGGCCGAAGAGGACTTGGACGAGCGCGGCTACACGGTTCTGGAACGGCTCCTGACGCCGGACGAATGCCGCGGGTTGGGCGGGCTCTTCGCGTGCGACGAGGGATTTCGCAGCACGGTGGTGATGGCGCGTCACGCCTACGGCGAGGGTGTCTATCGCTACTTCGACTACCCGCTGCCGCCGCTCGTCCAGGGGCTGCGCCAGGGGATCTATCGTCGGCTGGCGGCTCTGGCCAACACCTGGTCCGAGCGGCTCCGCCTCAACCTCAGCTATCCCGCGGAGCTCGCCGATTATCTCGCCGACTGCCACGCGGCCGGCCAGACGCGCGCGACGCCCCTGCTGCTCCGCTACGAGCCGGAAGGCCACAACTGCCTGCACCAGGATCGCTACGGCGCGCTCGCCTTTCCGTTCCAGGCGGCGGTCCTGCTCAGTGCGCCGGGCATCGACTTCTCAGGCGGCGAATTCCTGCTGGTCGAGCAGCGGGCGCGCCGCCAGTCCCGAGCCGAGGTCGTGCCCCTGCAGCAGGGCGACGCCGTGATCTTCGCCGGACAGCTGCGCCCGGTGGCTAGCGCCCGGGGTTTCTCCCGCGCGCAGTTGCGCCACGGCGTGAGCCGCGTGACCGAGGGGCAGAGAACCACGCTGGGCGTCATTTTCCACGACGCGCAGTGAGCGCCGCCCCCAAGGCGACCGCGGCATGTCGGAGCCGATCCGGATGCTGGCGTAACACTGCTCCTGGATTAGGAGGTTAACAATTCCCTGCTAGACTGCTCGGCATTTTCCGACCGTGGCTTTCACGACGAAGGTGATTCATGCCGCTCGCCATTTCGCTCTGTCTCGATCCCGCGTCGGCGGACCGCATCACCGAGCTCTGGCGCAGCCTGACGGCCGATGGGCTCCACAACGGATCGGCCTACCGGCCGCATATCACCCTCGGGCTCTACGATACCCTCGACGTGGCCGACGCCAAGCAGCGGCTGGAGCGTTTCGTTGCCGGCAAGCCCATGATGGCGGCGGGCTTCTCCGGCCTGGGTGTGTTTCCCGGCGAGAACAACATCCTCTGGGCCATGCCCGACCCGGACCTGCGTCTGCTCGGCTTTCACGCCGGGCTGCACGATTCGCTGGGCGTGGAAACGCACCCGCACTATCGGGTCGGCAAGTGGGTGCCCCACTGCACCCTGGCCACGGACCTCGATCACGACGCACTGATGCGCGCCTTGACCATGCTCGTGCCGCGGTGGAAGCCTTTCCTGGGCTGGTTCGACCGCATCGACCTGGTCCGCTTCGACCCGGTCGAGGTTCTCTGGCGCTTCGAGCTGACCGCCGCGGACGATCCTGTTTAGCCCACCGCTGTTCAGCCCGCCTTGTGGCGCTCGATCGCGGTCACGAAACGCTCGAAGAGATAGTGGCTGTCCTGCGGGCCGGGCGAGGCTTCCGGGTGGTACTGCACCGAGAACACCGGGCGATCCTTGAGGCGGAGGCCCTCGTTGCTGCCGTCGAACAGGGAGCGGTGAGTCGCTTCGGTACCGTCCGGCAGGGAGTCCTCGACGACGACGAAGCCGTGGTTCTGGCTGGTGATTTCGACCTTACCCGTCGCCAGGTCCTTGACCGGGTGGTTGGCCCCCCGGTGCCCGAGGTGCATCTTCTCGGTGCGCGCGCCCAGCGCCAGGGCCAGGATCTGATGTCCCAGGCAGATACCGAAGACCGGCAGTCCGCGCTCGATCAGCGCCCGGACGGTGGCGACGGCGTAGCGGCCGGTCGCCGCCGGGTCGCCGGGACCGTTGGACAGGAAGACGCCGTCCGGCGCCATCTCGAGGATCCGCTCGGCCGGACAATCTGCCGGCACCACCGTTACCTTGCAGCCGAGCGAGGCCAGGCACCGCAGGATGTTGTGCTTCGCCCCGAAGTCGATCGCCACCACGTGGTGGCGCGGGTTCTCTAGCCTGCCGTAGCCCCCGTTCGGGGACCAGGCGGTTTCCTGCCAGACATAGCTCTGGGTACAGGAGACCTCTTTCGCCAGGTCCATGCCCTCGAGACCGGCCCACGCGCGCGCGGCCTTGCCCATCGAGTCCAGGTTCAGCGCGCCCTCGGGATCGTGACCGATGCAGCCCCGGGGCGCCCCGCCGTCCCTCATCCGGCGGGTCAAGGCCCGCGTGTCTATGCCGCCGAGGCCGACCAGCCCGTGGGTCTTGAGCCAGGCATCGAGAGGCTCGACGGCGCGCCAGTTCGACGGCTCGGTGATGTCCAACCGAAGCACCAGACCGCGCGCGAAGGGCGTGGTCGTCTCCATGTCCTCTCGGTTGGCGCCGACATTGCCGATATGGGGAAAGGTGAAGGTGATGATCTGTCCGGCGTAGGACGGATCGGTCAGGATCTCCTGGTAGCCGGTCATCGAGGTGTTGAAGCAGACCTCGCCGACCGCCTGGCCGGTCGCACCGATGCCGAAACCCTCGAAGACCGTGCCGTCGTCCAGCACCAAGGCGCCGGTGCCGAGCTTCGGCCGGGGTTTCGCGTCGGCCGGCCGCGCGGGCGGGCTCTGGTCGTTCATCGGGCTTCCTTTCGCACGGCTCCGGCGGTCTCGCGGGGCGGGGCGATGGCTTGGCCCCGCGGCGGCGCCTTTTACCAGTCCCGAGCCGCCTTGGCGAGAGGCTCGCGGCGGCGGCTCTCCCGGCGCCTTCCGGTCCGGTCAACTGCCGCCGGCCCGGCCCCGCGGCGAGACCGGCGGTCGAGAGCTTAACCTAATTAAATCAATAAGTTAATTGAAAATCCAGGGTTTGCCATTTGCCGGTCGATCCGCTAGTCTCCCGCGCGTTCAAAAGCAAGGAGGCCCAGCCATGCTGCGTGCCCGCCTAAACGAAGAATTGAAGCAAGCACTCAAAGCGAACGAAAAGATCGCCGTTTCGACCCTGCGCTTGATCTTGGCCGCGCTCAAGGACCGCGACCTGGACGCGCGCGCCAAGGGCAATTGCGATGGGGTCGCGGAGGAAGAAATCCTCGAGCTGCTGCAGAAGATGATTCGCCAGAGGCGCGACTCCATCGAGGCCTATCGCAACGGCGACCGGCCGGACCTGGTCGAGCGGGAGACCAGCGAGATCGAGGTGATCAAGCGCTTCCTGCCCAAGGAGCTCGACGAGGCCGAAGTGGTCAGCGCGGTCGACAACACGATCGAGGAGCTGTCGGCCAACAGCATCAAGGACATGGGCAAGGTGATCGGCGCCTTGAAGCAGCGCTACGCCGGCCGCATGGACTTCGCCAAGGCAAGCCGGATCGCCAAGCAGCGCCTGGCCTGAGGTCCGCTCCGCCAACCTTCCGGCCCGCGAGGGCTGGTGCTCTGACGGTTTGATCGGCTACCTCTGTTCCCCTGCGAACGAGGGAGGGGTGCCGTGACGATCGAAACCATTGCCATCTTGAGCCCTGGCGAGATGGGCGCCGCTGTCGGGCGGGCGCTGAGCCGGGCCGGCCTTTCGGTGATCACCACGCTGGAGGGACGGGGCGGCGCCACCCGGGAACGGGCGGTCGCGGCCGGCTTCCGAGACGGCGGACCGCTGGCCGAGGTGGTCGGCGCGGCCGATATCGTGCTCTCGATTCTTCCGCCCGAGAGCGCTCTCGCGCTCGGCGAAGCCGTGGCGGCGGCGATGCGCGAGTCGGGACGGACGCCGCCCTTCGCCGACTGCAACGCGGTGGCGCCGGAGACGACGGTGCGGATCGGTCAGCTTATCGCGGGCGCCGGCGCCGCCTTCATCGACGGCGGCATCATCGGCGGTCCGCCGAGCGTCGGGGGGCCGCCGACACGCTTTTTCGTCAGCGGCCCCCGCGCCGACCTGATGGGGGTCCTGGACGGCAAGGGTATCGCGGTCAAGCCCTGCGGGCCTGAGATCGGCCGGGCTTCGGCGGTCAAGATGGCCTATGCCGGGATCACCAAGGGGACCAGCGCGCTGCACGCCGCCATGCTGATCGCCGCCGAGCGGCTCGGCGTCGCCGACGCGCTCCACGACGAACTGCAGTATAGCCAGGGCGCCTTCTACCGGCGGATGGAGGCCATGACACCGGCCCTGCCGGCGGTCTCGGCGCGCTACGTCGGCGAGATGCTGGAGATCGCCAAGACCATGGAGTCCTGCGCCCTGACCGCCGGCTTCCACGAGGGCGCGGCCGAGCTCTACCGCCTGCTTGCGCGCTCGCCATTCGCTTCCGAGCGGCGCGACACGGTCGACCCCACCAGAGGCCTGCGCGGGACGGTTGAAGCCTGCGCCGAGGTCGGCGATGGCTAGCGGAGCCGTCGAGTCGGCTCCGCCGCTGTCCCGGCGTGTTTCTTCTTGCTAGACTGCCCTAGTTCCTTCCGTCGCCGGTTCGCCCATGTCCTTTCCGTCCGAGTTTCTCTACGAGATCCGCAATCGGGTCGCCCTCGCGGATTTGATTTCGCGGCGGGTCAAGCTGAAGAAGCGGGGGCGTGAGCACGAGGGGCTGTGCCCGTTCCACAACGAGAAGACCCCTTCTTTCACGGTCAGCGAGGCCAAGGGCTTCTTCCACTGCTTTGGCTGTGGCGCCCACGGCGACGCGATCGGCTGGGTCATGAAGGTCGAGGGCCTCTCCTTTCCCGAGGCGGTCGAGAAGCTGGCCGCCGAGACCGGCCTGGCGATGCCGGAGCGGACCCCGGAGCAGCAGGAGGCGGCCCACCGCCGCGCGGGTCTGCTCGAGGTCCTGGAGGCCGCCGCCCAGTGGTTCCAATCCGAGCTGGCCGGGTCGGGCGGCGCAGAGGCGCGGGCCTATCTCGAGCGGCGCGGCGTCCGGCCGGAGACGGCGGCGGCCTTTCGCCTCGGCTTCGCGCCCGACCGCCGCGGGGCCCTGCGGCTCGCCCTCAACGCCAAGGGCGTCGACGACTCCCAGCTGGTCGAGGCGGGCCTGATCAAGGCGGTCGAGGACGGAGGGGCGCCCCGGGACTACTTCTTCAACCGGCTGATCTTCCCGATCACCAACCGTCGGGGCCGGGTGATCGCCTTCGGCGGCCGGGCGCTCGGCGAGTCCAAGGCCAAGTACCTGAACTCTCCGGAGACGTCGGTCTTTCACAAGGGCCGGGTGCTCTACAACCTCGCGCGGGCCCGCCAGGCGGCGCATGACACCGGCGAGGTCGTGGTCACCGAGGGCTACATGGACGTGATCGCGCTGGCCCAGGCGGGTTTTCCCGCCGCCGTCGCGCCCCTCGGGACGGCGGTCACGGCCGAGCAGGTCGCCGAGCTCTGGCGCCTGGCTCCCGAGCCGCTGCTCTGTCTCGACGGCGATGCTGCCGGGCGCCGGGCCGCCGGGCGGGCCGCGGAAACCGCGCTGCCGGGCCTGGCGCCCGGCCGGTCGCTACGCTTCGCCCTACTGCCCGCCGGCGAGGATCCCGACAGCCTGATCGCCGGCGCCGGCGCGGCGGCGCTCCGGCGAGTCCTCGATTCCGCCCTCGACCTCCAGGACCTGCTCTGGTTCCAGGCCTGCGAGGGCCGGGACCTATCGACCCCCGAGCGCCGGGCCGGCTTGTGGCGGGCGCTGTCGGAGACCCTGGTGACGATCGGCGACAAGGAGGTCCAGGCCGCCTACCGCCAAGCCATGATCGAGCGTTTCGAACAGCAGCTCGGCTACAACCCGGTCACCGGCTGGCGCCGGCGGGCCTCCGGGCCGAACGCCCGGTCGGGGGCAGCGCGGCAGCGGCCCGGGAGTTCTCCCGCCGGCGCAGGCCTCAGACAGCCGCCCGAGGTGCTCCGCCGTCGGCACGAGGAGGTGCTGGTGGCGGCCGCGGTTAACCATCCACAGCTGCTGCTCGACGGCGCCGAGGGGCTCGCCGCCGTCGACTTCGCCGCCGAGGACCTAAGCCTTTTAGTCACGGCGATTTTGGACCAGATGGCGGCGGCGCCGGACCTTGACAGTGATAGTCTGAAGTGCCACCTCTCCCAGCACGGCTTCTCGGATCTGCTAAAAAGTCTGTTAAGTAAGCGCGTTTACATTCACGGCGGCTTCGCACGGCCGGACACGCCCTTCTCGGAGGTTCGGCCCAAATGGACGAAAGTCCTGGCGGATCACCGCCGCTGGGCGGCGCGCAACGAGACTTTGGCGGCGACGCGACGCTTCGCCGAAAGGCCGGATGAAGAAACGCTGGCCTGGCTGCAGGCGCGGCAGCGTTCGGCGGAGGGGGGAGAAAACGATAAGACCGCCATGGACTTCCTGGCGTCAGGGGATGCCGCGGAGTCGTGACGAGAGCTGGATCGGGAGGCGGCCGGCGCAAGGAAGCGGCGTGCCGCGTTTATTCTGGTGTCGAGGGCGCGAGGCAATATGGCGACAAAAGTGAAGGAAAACGCAGCGATCTCCGAGAATCGCGAGGAGTCCGGCGACGGCCCCCTGATGGACGGCGCCAGCGTGGCGGTGAAGAAGCTGCTGCAGAAGGCCAAGGAGCGCGGCTACATCTCGGTCGACGAGCTCAACCAGGCCCTGCCGCCGGACCAGTACTCCTCTGAGCAGATCGAAGACGAGATGGCTCGGCTCAACGAGATGGGCATCTCGGTGGTCGAGAACGAGGAGCAGGAAGACGCTTCCGGGAACGACGACGAAGAGGAATCCAACGCCCGTCCCACCGGCAACCTGGACGACGAGGACATCGGCCGCACCGACGACCCGGTGCGCATGTACCTGCGGGAGATGGGCTCGGTCGAGCTGCTGTCCCGCGAGGGCGAGATCGCCATCGCCAAACGGATCGAGGCGGGGCGCGAGAAGATGATCGGCGGCATCTGCGAGAGCCCGCTGACCTTGATGGCGCTCATGTCCTGGCGCCAGGCCCTGATCGAGAACCAGATCCTTTTGCGCGATATCATCGACCTTGATGCGACCTACGGTGGCGGTCCCAACGACGAGGACATCGCCAAGGAGGAGAGCGGCGAGGCCGACGAGGAAGCAGAGGCGGAGGCGGCCAAGTCGGCGGAGTCGGAAGGCGACGACTCGGACGAGGGCGCGGCCAAGGCCGACGGCGAGGACAAGGAAGGCGGCGAGGGCGGTGAGGGCGCCGAGGGCGGCGACGGCGAGGCCGACGAGGACGACGAAACCAGCATGTCGCTCGCGGCCATGGAAGAGGCGCTGATGCCTCTGGCGCTCGAGATGCTGGACCAGATCGCCAAGACCCACGGCAAGCTGACCAAGGCTCAGGAGAAGCGCCTCGCGCATCTCCAGAAGGGCGAGCAGGTGCCGCCCCAGGTCGAGAAGCGCTACCAGAAGCTGCAGGCCGAGCTGGTCGAGCAGATGAAGGAGGTCCGCTTCAACAACTCGCGCATCGAGCAGCTGGTCGATCAGCTCTACGGCCTCAGCCGCCGCCTGGTCGGGCTCGAGGGCAAGCTGCTGCGCTTGGCCGAGAAGAGCGGCGTGGCGCGCGACGAGTTCCTCAAGCACTACTACGGCCGCGAGCTCGACCCGCGCTGGACCAGCCGGGTCAAGCGCCTGACGGGCAAGGGCTGGAGCAAGTTCGCCGAGCGCTACGGCGACGAAATCAAGGATATCCGCAAGGACATCAACAACGTCGCCGACGAGGTCAGCCTGCCGATCAGCGAGTTCCGGCGCATCGTCAACACGGTGAAGTCCGGCGAGCGCGAGGCCTCGAAGGCCAAGACCGAGATGGTCGAGGCCAACCTGCGCCTGGTGATCTCGATCGCCAAGAAGTACACCAACCGCGGCCTCCAGTTCCTCGACCTGATCCAGGAGGGCAACATCGGCCTGATGAAGGCGGTCGACAAGTTCGAGTACCGCCGCGGCTACAAGTTCTCGACCTACGCCACCTGGTGGATCCGCCAGGCGATCACCCGCTCGATCGCCGACCAGGCACGCACCATCCGCATCCCGGTGCACATGATCGAGACGATCAACAAGCTGGTGCGCACCAGCCGCCAGATGCTGCACGAGATCGGCCGCGAGCCGGCGCCGGAAGAGCTCGCCGAGCGCCTGGTCATGCCGCTCGAGAAGGTGCGCAAGGTCTTGAAGATCGCTAAGGAGCCGATCTCCCTCGAGACGCCGATCGGCGACGAGGAGGACAGCCACCTGGGCGACTTCATCGAGGACAAGAACGCCGTCCTGCCGCTCGACGCGGCGATCCAGTCGAACCTGCGCGAGACCACGACCCGGGTGCTGGCCAGCCTGACTCCGCGCGAGGAGCGCGTGCTCAGGATGCGCTTCGGCATCGGCATGAACACGGACCATACCCTGGAAGAGGTCGGCCAGCAGTTCTCGGTCACCCGCGAACGTATCCGCCAGATCGAGGCCAAGGCGCTCCGCAAGCTCAAGCACCCGAGCCGCTCGCGGAAACTGCGGTCCTTCCTGGACACCTGACCCGGCCGCTTTCTCCGGTCCCGAGTTGGACGCGCTGCTGAAGCGCGGCCGGGAGCGGGGCTGGGTCACGGTCGGCGAGGTGAACGCGGCTCTCCCGCCCGACCGCGTGACCCCCAAAGAGATCGCCGCGAGCATGCGCCGGCCCTCCGTTTAAGGCGCTCGTTCCTGAGGGAATGTGACTCAATAAAGACTCCGCCGACTCGACGCTCGGGCGCTTTAATGGCCCGAGACTCTGCAAGAAAGAAGCGCACTGCGTCGGCCACCATGCCGTGTCGCGGTGACACAGCAAGGGCACAGTCTTTTCTGGCTAAAACGCCTGGACGATGATTCTTATGTGGTAGTCTGCGAACGAGGGCGATTCGCGGGGAAGTCTTTGGGGGACGCGGGACCGTGGCTAGGATTCTCTTGACCGATGCCGTCGTGGCCGAGGCCAAGCCCTTGGGGCGTGGGCGGCTGGAGCTCTGGGACGAGGCGCTGTCCGGCTTCGGCCTGAGGGTCAACGAGGGCGGCAGCAAGACCTGGCAGCTGATGTACCGCTTCGAGGGCCGCAAACGGCGCATGGCCCTGGGCGCTTATCCCGCCCTTTCGCTCGACCACGCGCGGGACGCCGCCATCGCGGCCCTGCGCGACCTGGGCAAGGGGCGCGATCCGGCGGCGCAGCGCGCCGAGGTGTCCGGCGGTCCGCTCAGCTTCGAGGCCTTCGCCCGGGCCTACCTAGAACGCTACGCCAAGCGCAAGAAGCGCTCGTGGACCGCCGAGGCCGGCATGATCGAGCGCGACCTGCTGCCGGCCTGGGGCCGGCGGCCGGCGGCGGGCATCGCCCGGCGCGACGTGATCGCGCTGCTCGAGCAGGTCATGGCGCGCGGCCATCCCTACGCGGCGAACCGCCGCCTCGCGCTGATCCGCAAGATGTTCGCCTGGGGCGTCGAGGTCGACCTGCTGCCGGCCACGCCGGTCGCCGGCATCCGGCCGCCGGCCCGCGAGGAGAATCGCGAGCGGGTGCTGGACGACGACGAGGTCGCCGCGCTCTGGCCGGCCTGGACGCGCATGGGCCTGCCCTTCGGCCCGCTGTTCAAGCTGCTGCTGCTGACCGGGCAGAAGCGCAGCGACCTCGCCGCCCTGCGGCTCTCCGATATCGCGCTGGCCGACCAGGTCTGGCGCCCGCCGCCTCTCGGCAAGAACGCGGCGCGGCCCCACGAGCTGCCGCTCTCGACCTTCGCGATCGAGATCCTGACCTCGATGCCGCGTTCGGACAGCCTCTTCGTCTTCCCGTCGCGCGACCAGCCGGGGCGGCACGTAAGCGGCTATTCCAAGGCCGCCGAACGGGCTCGCCGTTTGTCGGGTGTCGAGGACTGGCGGCTCCAGGATCTGCGTCGCACGGCGGCGGTCGGCATGGCGGGCGAGGGGGCGTCGGCGGAAGTGCTGGACCAGATCCTCAACGTGCGCGGCTTCGCCGGCGCCGGCCTGCGCGGCATCTATCGCCAGGCGCGCCTGGCCGAGGAGAAGCGGGCCGCGTTGGAAGCCTGGGGCGAACGCGTACGGCGCATCGTCGAGCCCGCTTTGGCCGTCGGCGGGATCGCGCCGGGGGCCATCAGGCCGGGTCACAGTGCCGGCCAGGACGTCCATCCGACCTGAAATCGGTTGGAACATGCACCGGTACCCGGCAGATTTCTTCCTCACCAAATTGGCCGATAAACAACTATTTTCATTGGTATTTATCTGCATTATTCGGAATAAAAGCACGTCATTTTCAATCACGTGCTCTTATGGCGCTTCGCAGGCCGGCTCGTTCCGTTCTAGACTTGCACCATGGAGGTGACGCTGCTCGGGACCGGCTGTCCCGTACCCCACGTGGACCGTTTCGGTCCGGCCCAGATCGTCCGCCACGGCGACACGACGATCCTGATCGACTGCGGCTCGGGCGTGACCCAGCGCCTGCTCGCCGCCGGCTCCTCCGGGCCGCGGATCGACGAAATTCTCCTGACCCATCTCCATTCGGATCACATCGTCGACCTGTTCCAGCTGGTCGTGTCGAGCTGGCATCAGGGCCGCGACCGCCCCCAGGTGATCTACGGCCCGCCGGGCACACGCTCTTACGTCGACGGCCTGATGGCGCTCTGGCGGCCGGAGCTGGAGCAGCGCATCGCCCACGAGCGGCGGCCCTCGACCCTGGCGCTCGAGGTCGAGGTGCGGGAGATCGCGGACGGCGACCATCTAGCGCTGAGGGATCTCCGGGTCGACGTGGTGGCGGTTGACCACGCGCCGGTCCGCCACGCCTTCGGCTTCCTGTTCCAGGGCGCGGGGCCGGACGGGCCGGGCGCCGGCCCGCGCATCGCGCTGAGCGGCGATACTCGCCGCTCGCCGGCCCTGATCGAAGCGGCGCGCGGCGCCGAGGTGCTGGTCCACGAGGTCTTCGTCCATCGCGAGCTGCCAGTCATCCCCGGAGTCCGCAGCGCCGAGACCGTCGCCCAGGTCGCCGGCTACCACACGCTCTCCGGCGAGGTCGGCAAGATCGCCGCCGAGGCCGAGGCCGGCTGTCTCGTCCTGACCCACTTCGTGCCGCCGAGCTGCGACCGCCGGGCCCTGCTCGAGGAGGTCGCGGCCGACTTCCCCGGCCCGGTGATTCTGGGCGAGGACCTCATGACCATCGACGCGGCGAAGCGCCAGGTGCGGATGGCCGACGGGGCTGTGCTGAGCCTGGGACGGCGAGGCTGAGTTCCGGAGACCGCCGCCCCTTTGCCCCCCGGGGCCGGATCTGATATCTCAGCCCCGGGCCCGTAGTTCAGCGGTTAGAACCCGCCGCTCATAACGGCGTTGTCGCAGGTTCGAATCCTGCCGGGCCCACCACGCGGTCAACTGCCGCCGGTCCGGCGACCAAGCACATCTTCGGGTGCGCCGGCTCACTCGAAGGCGCATTCGAGCGCCATGAGACCGCTGCAGTTTCTCTTCTTCCCGGCGGGCCTGCCGCCCTCTGCGCCGGCGGTCCTGTCCTTTTCGGCAGCGCCGGTCGCACGGTCGGTCACAACGATGGGACCGTTTCCGGTCATAACGGTGAGCGGTGGCAGCTCGCCGATCCCGCCGGTGATGGTCGGCACCGAGGCTTTCGACACGCCCGATTGAAGGGGCCACACGCCCAGCTCGGTGAGCCGCTGGCGGGCCATCGGATCGCCGGCATCGGCCGCCAGGACGAGGTAGTATGACGCCGTCTTGGTGTTTCTCGGCACGCCGGTGCCGCGCTCATACATCAAACCGAGCCGCGCCATGGCGCCCGGCTGGTTCTGGTCCGCGGCGCGCTTGAACCACTCGGCGGCGCGGGCCGGATCCCGCGGCAACCCGCCGAGGCCGTTGTAGTACATGTGGCCGACGCCCGTCTGACCGCCGGCATGGCCCCGGCGGCCGGACTCCATGTACCAGAATCGCGCCTGATTGAGATCCTTGGCCACTTCGCCGTAGCCCCGGTGATAGACCCGCGCCATTAGATAGGCCGATTCGGCATCGCCCCGTTCCCCCGCTTCGAGCAGGTAGGACAGCACGGCAGAGGCAAAATGCTGCTGGACCAGCTCGCGAATGCCGTCTGCGCGGACCGCCGCGACCGGCCGGAACGACACGTCGTCGCCCATGACCTTGAGCATGGCACGCATCGAGATGACCTCGAGCCATCGGCCGTCGTTGCCGAGCTTGCGATGGACGATCGCCAGGTCCTCGTAGACCTGCCGGTCCCCGAAGTGCGTGTCGGCCGCCTCCTCGAGGAAGGTCGCCGCCAGTGAGTAGTTGCCCATGGCCAGATAGACCCGTCCGAGGTCCAGGGCATGATCCGGCTTCTCCTCCTCTCCGGCCAACTCGTAGGCGCGGAAGAAGGCCTGCTCGGCTCGCGGCAGCTGGCCCATTCGCTGACGTGACAAACCAAGCAGCCGGTACGCCTGTATATCGTCGGGCTGGGCCTGCACCACCTTCTCCAGAATGGCGGCGGCCAGTCCATAACGTTCGAGCGAGAAGTAGTTGCCGGCCAGCCGCTTCTCCGCGCCGGTCTGCGACCCCAGTTCGATCGACCGCCGATTGGCGGCGATCGCCTCCTCCCACTGGCCGAGGCCGGCGTGGGCGATCGCGATCAGGTCCAGGTTGTCGGAGTTCTCCGGTTCGATCGCTTCTGCCTGCCGCGCGTAGGCGAGGGCGTCCTGGTAGCGGCCCGCTTCGCTGGCGGCGATGGACTCTTCGCGGTAACCCGCGGCGAGCGCCGCGACCTCCGAGCGCGCGACCGGATTGACCGGATCGATCGCGAGAACCGCCCGGTACTTGTCCAAAGCCGAATCGCCGGCCGGCTCCATGACCCGCCCGGCCGCCGCCAGGCGTTCGGCCTGCTTCAGGAGGTCGGCGATCTCGGCCAGCTCCGACGCCGACAAGGGCTTGGCCTTCTCGATCGGCTGGTCGCCGCTCGACTGCGATCCCGAACCATCCCAGAGATCCACGCCGGAGCAGGCAACGGCGCCGCCGAACAGGAGGGCGGCGATGACCGCCAGCCGTCCGCAGGAGCGGCCGATCGAGGTGAGCCTCTTGGCGGCGCGGGCCGGCCGGTCGCCGGACAGCGAGAATGCTTCAAACGTCATAGGGTGCTCTCGTAAAAGCCTTGACGGACACCCTGGCTCCGGCCCGCCGGGCCGGACCCTATGCATCAAAAGATGGCTGAAATAGTGCAGCGGGGCGAAGTGATAGTCAAATGGGGCCCCAGTGACCTCGTTGCCGCCCACCCGCAAAGTGGATATCGTGGCTGTCGACGCTAGAGACACGCAAGGGGCGACAGCAGCAGGCGCGGTCCAAGACCGCACTTCGCAGAGGCGGAGGGTTCGCCCCATAAAGAATGTCCATGCGCGAGCAAGCAACGGGGGCGAGTGATGCGGCTTTTCCCCATAGGGTGCCTCGCCATTCTGGCGTTGCTGACGCCGGCGGCCTCGCCGACAGCGGAAGCGGCGGGCGAGGCTGTGACGCAGAAGCCGCCCGCGCCGGAAGCGACGGCGACGCTGAGGCTCGCGCAGAGCTCTCTCCCGCCCGGCTCCGATCTGACGCGCGTGACCTCGCAGGCCGCCGACGGCGCGACGATCACGCTGGGGGCCGGCGCCTACCCCGGTGTCATCCTGGCCCAAGGCAAGAGCCTCGTGATCAAGGGCGATCCGGGCGGCGGGACGGTGTTGACCGGCGCCGATGCTCAGATGATCGTCCAGGCGGTCGACGGCGGCAGGCTCGAGGTTAGCCACGTCACCTTCGAGCCCCGGGCCGGAGACGGATTGGCGGCCTATGTCGCCAAGGCGGAGGTAAGCTTCGCCGATTGTCAGGTCAAGGGTTCGGCCAACCCCGCCTTCTACGTCGACGGCGGGCGCGTCGCACTGGTGCGCTGCGAACTGCGTGGCCTCCAGGACGTTGGCCTCGCGGCGACCAACCGGTCGACGGTGACGGTCCGCGACAGCCTGATCTCGGGCGCGGCAAAGGGCGGCATCCTGCTCGTCGGGGAGAGCCGGGGCACCGCGACGGGAACGCGCTTCGAGAAGGTCGGCGGTCAGGTCATTCGGGTCTCGGAAGGCTCCTCGGTGACCGTCGCCGACAGCCACATCGCGGACGGCCAGGGCCGCGGTGTCGTCGTTGCCGGCGGTGCCGCGGAGATCTCCGGGACTCGTTTCGAGAACCTCGCCGACATCGGGGTGCTCGGCGCCGGCGGGGCGCGCATCGCCGTTTCTCGTTCCGAGTTCACCGCGCTGCCGGCGACGGCAATCCACATGCAGCAGGGCGAGCGCCTGGCGGTTGAGGAATCGGAATTTCGCAACGTGGGGGGTGCGGTCTTCACCGGAGAAGGCCGGACCGCCGTCACGATCGAGGGCAATGAGGGCCGTGGGCTGCAGGGCGACGCGCCGGCATTCACGATCCAGACTTCCGGTCGGCTGGAAATCCGAAACAACCTGGTCGTCGAAGCCGGTGCGGGCATTGTCGTGCAGGCGGAGTCCTTGGCGGCCATGGCCGAGATCTCCGGGAACAGGCTTATCAAGATCCGTGGCCCGGGGATGTCGTTGAGCGCGGCGCGGGAAGGTGGTGGTCCCGGAATCCGCCTGTCCGGCAACCGCGTCCTCGGCTCCGGCGGCAGCGCCGTGTTGCTGGACGCGAGCCCGGCGAGCGAGGTCACCGGCAACCTGCTGCTGTCCGCCGGCGGCTACGGCATGGCGATGCAGAGCGGCGCCACCGCGGCGCTCGAGGGAAACCTCCTCGCCGGCGCCAAGGGCGCGCTCTTCGTACACGCCAGCGCGGGCGACGCTACGCACCTCGGGGCCGACATCCTGATCGGCGAGACCGTCGCCGAGCGCCCGCTACGGCGGGAGGCGTCTACCGCCAGACTGCGGTTCGTTTACGACGGCGAGCAGAGGGCGCGGCAACTGGTCGAGGCCCGGGAAGAAGTGCTGAGTGCCGTCAACGGCGCGGCAGACGACCTCGCGCCTGTGGAAGCGGCGGTTGCGGCGCTATTTGTGCTCGCTGACCAGGTCCGCGCCGAGGCGAAGGCCTTGGCCGCGATCGAACTGCGTTCCTTCGACCGGGTCGGCGAACCTTTCGCGGCGGCCTTCGGCATCTACGAAGGCGGCGAGGAGGTCTTCGCCAGCGACCCGACGCGCCAAACGGCGATCGTAAGGCCGGGTCGCTACACCGTGCTCCCCTATCTCGACCCTGAGCAGACGACAGAAGCGACGGTCGGCCCGGGCGAGACCAAGGTGCTGGAGAGCCAAATCGCCGATCACCAGGTGCTGACCTTCGGCCCCCTGCGGCACGGCGACCCGACGACGCCCAGGCCTCTCGCGCTGAAACAGGCGCAAGACATGGCCCGCGCGCTGGGCGGCTACCGCGACGCCTTTCCCTTCGACTACATTGCCGTCTCGCGGCCCGGCACGGACGCGCCGGCGCGCCGACGTGCCCTGGAGCTCGCTCGCCAGGCCCTGGCCGGCATGCAGCCGCGCTTCGTGACCTTGACCGGCGAGTACGCGACGGCGAGCGCCAAGCCCTATGACGAACGCAACGAAGAGGAGAAAGCGGCTTTCAGCAAGGCAGCGAACGCGGTCGAGAAGCTGCGTTCGGATTTCATTTTGCCCGCCAGGATCCTCGCCGCCTTGGGCGCCGAGAGCGACGCCCGCGATCTCGTGGAGGGCGTCCTGGCCGCCGACCTGCACGCCGACAAGCGCTTGGCCGTCGCCGCCCATATCGAGAACCGCCTGGGTATCCTTGATCGTGGCGCCCTGATCGAATCGCTCACCCGGGGCAGCCCCGTCGTGGCGACTTGGAGTGCGATCCATCTCCGGTACTTCGGCATCGACACCGGGATCCCCGTGCTGTTGGAGGCTTTGCGGAACCCCGGGAACGATAGCCTCGCCGCCCGCGCGGCGCGTGCGCTTCTCGGAGTCGCGAGCCAGGAAGTGCTCGTCGCCATGCGCGGTGTCGTTGCGGCGCCCTGGAACGCCGATCGGACCTTTGCTCATGGCGCCATGATACCGGCGGCCGCCTACCTGCTGGCCCACGGCAATGAAGATGACCACCGCCGGGTCTCAGGACTGACCCTGGCGACGGACGCGGCGCCGATGTTGACGTTGGTGGTGCGCGACCCGAAGCCGGTGATCGACTATCTGCGGGGCTCGATGCTGAGCTTCGATCCGGGGGTCGTCGAGTATATGACCACCCAGTTCGCCGAGGACCTGGCGGCGCTGTGTCCCTTGCTGCGCGACCTGCCGCGGCGAGACCGCTTCGGGGCCTACAACGCGCTCGAAGACGCTTTCATCGATCTCTTCGTCCAGTTCAACCTCTCCGGACGCGGCCCCGGCAGCGACGCGAAGTCGGGCCGCACCTTGTACAGCCTCTACGCCAGCCAATGCATCGCCAGCGGCTCCACGGCCGCCGTGGCCTACGAGAAGAATGACGTTTTCTTGCGGTTCCAGAAATGGATCCCCAGACCGTGGGCCCGCGAGGAGACGATCAAGAACCCGTGGTACTGGAACAACAGCCGTCTCGACCTGATGGCGCATCCCGCGCTGGCCGACGCCGTGACCAGGCACCATCCGACGGCAAGCGAGAAGAGGGAACTGTTCCTCGCCTATCACGCGGTCGCCAAGAACGTCGGGATCGACAACCTGGACCGCTTGCCGAACGGCGCCGAGCGCCGCGCGGTGCTGGTCACGAACCCGGACGATCCGCCGGGCGCCCTGGCGGCGGTGGTCGCCGTGCGGCCGGAAATCATCGACGACAAGCTGCGCGTCTCGCTGTCCTTCGACCTCGCCTCGCACACGCAGTCGTCGCTGGCCACGATGATCTCGCCGCCCAAACGCAGCTTCCAGCAATACTTGGCGACTCGGGGAAAGACCCTGATCAAGTCGGTCTCCGCGCGGCGCGAGGGCCGGGTAACGCCACTGGTCGCCAGCGGCGAGGATGGCGATGGCGGGTTCGTCTACCAGGCCGAGATCGCCCCCGGTGACCTGCGCAACCTCGAGCTCGATGTGGTCCTGCAGATCTTCGAAACGGAATGGCCGCTGACCGTAGGCCTCTACGCCAGCGACTATGGTCGCGCCCTCAATGGCGCGCTCCAAGAGGTTGCCCGGACCCGGTCCGCCGCCGCCGCGGAGCCGGGCAATCCGGACCTCGAAACCGCCTGGGCCGATGCCTTGCGCGCGGCGGGCCGGCTGGGCGAGGCGCGCAGGCGCTATGAAGCGGTCCTGTCGGGTCAAGCCGGCAACGTCGATCTCTGGTTCAAGCTCAGCGAGATGTACCGCGAGCGCGGCCTTCATGCCGAGGCTGTCTCCGTGCTGCAGGCCGCGGTGGCGGCGGTGCCCGAGGATGCCGATCTCTGGTTCGAGCTGGCCAACAGCCTCTACCTGAGCGGAGACTATGCGCCCGCGGGCGAAGCCTTCGCCGAGCTGGCACGGCTGGAAGCCGAGGGTGAGCGGTGGCGTTGGTGGCAGGCGACCAACCTGTTCCTGGCCGGCGAAACCCGCTCGGCGCTCGCCATCTACCGCGATGCGCCGGTGAAGTACCAGCGCCGGCGCACCGTGCTGCTCCGCTTTGTCGCCGCATCGCTCGTCGGCGACGAGGCGGAGATCGCCGCCGCCAGGGCGCTGGTCGAGAGGACGCTGGCCGGCCGGGAGGAGATGACCGAGGGGCTGCTGTACCGCTACGTTCTGCAATCGGCAACGCTCGAGGAGGTCTTCGCGGTCGCCAAGAAGCCGGCGGAGCAATGCCAGGCCCACGTCTACGGCGGATACGGCTATCTGCTTTCCGGGAACCGGGAGTCCGCGATCGAGAGGCTGGAGTCGGCCTTGGCGATCTGCCCGCTCAACAGGCTGGAGTACCGCTTCGCCGCTGCGGAACTCGGCCGGATGCGCGAGGCGCGATGACAACCGGGCCGCATAGACACACCGCGCCGCGCCGGTCCTTCTGGCTGCGTCTCTGCCTTGCGGCCGCCCTGACCGCGCCCCTCGCCCTGGTGCCGGTCTACGCGCCGCCGGTCGGGCCGGCCTACGCCGACATGCATGACGACGGCGATGAAGACGCGCCGGTGCGGCGCAAGCGCCGCGACAAGGACCGGGAAGCGGAAAAGCCCGAGCCGCGTTCGAGCGGGACCATCAAGACGCGCTCGTCCGGCGGAATCATCGGCGGTCTCGGCGGCGGCGGAGGCTCCGGTGGCGCCGCGACGCCGGGTCCCGACGCCGGGCCCGACATGCTGGTGGTCGAGCGCCGACCGGCCGGGAGCGGCAGCGGCATGACGGGCGGCCCCGGCGGCGGCAAGGACAGTGCGGGCGGCGGCACGAAGGATCGTGCGAACGGCGGCAGCGGTGACCCCGATGAGGACGGCCCCACGCGGGCGACCGGCGACCGCCCCGCGGGCGGCGACGCCGGGGCCGGCTCGAACGAAACCGGCGGTGAGAGCCAGGACACGGTGCGGGCCTCGCTCACCCACGGCGAAGAAGCAGCGCCCGGTGCGGTTCGCGACCAGCGCTCGACCGACTGCGATACGATCAGCCTGACCCACGGGGTGCAGTGCGTCGCCGTCAGGATGGACGGCGCCGGCGCCAGCGGCGGTGCGGCCAGCGAGGATCCGGGCAGAGCGACGGCATACCTGGACATCGATATCAGGTCGGTTCTGACATCGACCGACGGCGAGCGGACTTTCGACCTGACTCTGGACACCGGGCGACCGCTGCTCGTTCTGCCGGAGAACCTGAGTGCCAGATCACGGCGCCAGGTGGTCGCCGACATGGCCCTCGTGATGGCCCGCCTCCGCGCCTTCGCCAAGACCCTGAACCCGGAACAGAGCCGCCGCCTCAAGATCGAGAAGAAGGTGACCCTGCGTCTGCGCAGCCCCTTCGCCGGTCTGATAAAGCTAAAGCTCGTCGGGCCGGTGCGGGTGCCGGTACGCTACC
>JASJEC010000072.1 GCA_030064845.1 Kiloniellales bacterium | reverse complement strand
CGACGCTCGCGATCAATCTCTCGACCCCCTTCTTCCTCGCCCGCGCCCTGGTCGACGGCATGCGGGCCAAGGGCTGGGGCCGGGTGGTCAATATGGCCTCGCTCCAGTCGTCGCGCGCCTTCGCCAACGGCATGGCCTACGGCGCCTCCAAGGGCGGCGTCGCCCAGCTGACCAGGGCCATGGCCGAGGCCTGGTCCGCCGCCGGGCTGACCTGCAACGCCATCGCGCCCGGCTTCTTCCCGACCGCCCTCACGGCGCCGGTCTTCGACGATGCCGAGCGCGTCGCGGCGCTGGCCGGGCAGACGGCGATCGGACGCAACGGCCGCCTCGAGGACCTGCACGGCACGGCGGTCTTCCTGGCGTCGCCGGCCTCGGACTACGTTACCGGCCAGATCATCTACGTCGACGGCGGCTTCACGGCGAAATAGAGAGGAGCGTCCCATGAAGGCGCTGGTCTACACGGCCAACCACGAGACCACCTTCCGCGACGAGCCCGACCCGGTGGTCGGTGAGGGCGAGGCCCTGGTGCGGATCGACGCGGTCGGGATCTGCGGCTCCGACATGCACGCCTGGCACGGCCATGATCCGAGGCGGGTGCCGCCGCTGATCCTCGGCCACGAGGCCGCCGGCACGGTGCTGAGCGGCGCCCTGGAGGGCCGCAGGGCAGTGCTCAACCCGCTGATCAGCTGCGGGCGCTGCGAATACTGCACGACAGGGCGGAGCAACCTCTGCCTGGCACGCGACCTGATCGGGATGGTCCGGCCCGGCGCCTTCGCCGAGCGGGTCGCGATCCCGGAACGCAACCTGATCGAGATGCCGGAGGACATGGACCCGGCCCGGGCCGCGCTGACCGAGCCCTGCGCGACAGCCTGGCACGCCGTGGCACTGGCCGGCCGCGCCCTCTGGCGGCCGATCGCCGAGGCCGAGGCCCTGGTGATCGGCGGCGGTTCGGTCGGGCTGCTGGGCGCCCTGATCCTCGCTCATTTCGGCTGCGCGAGGGTTTGTCTCGCGGAGACCAATCCGCTGCGCCGGGGCACAGCCGAACGTTGCGGCGTCGAGACCCGGGACCCGGTGAGCGCCCCGATCGAGGAGCGCTCCTTCGACCTCGTGATCGATGCGGTCGGCAGCGAGCGCACGCGGGCCGCGGCGATCGCGGCGGTCAAGCCCGGCGGCGTGATCAGCCACCTGGGCTTGCAGGAGTGGGCCGGGGATTTCGACGCCCGGACCCTGACCCTCTCCGAGGTCACCTTCATCGGCGTCTACACCTATACCGAAGCCGATCTCCGCGCCTCGCTCGCCGCGCTTCACGCCGGTGCCCTCGGCGGCCTCGACCTGCTGGAGGAGCGTCCCCTGGCCGACGGTGCCCGGGCTTTCCACGACCTCGACCAGGGCCGAACGCCGGCCGCCAAGATCGTCCTGCGACCCTGACTTGCAGCGGCCTGCCCAGCGAATAGAGTTGCTGGCGCCCGCCTTCGGCGCTAACGAGGGTGCGGGGGCTCGATAGGCTGCGAGGAAACCATCCCATGCGCGCGGATCTGGAAGAGATCATCAACCACGACATGAGCGAGGACTGTCCGGTCTGCCGGGCCCAGGAGCTCGTTCAAATGGCGCTCTTGCCTGCCGCCGCCGCCTGGGAGATGGGCAACGAGCTGCCCCACTACTCCGTGGCGCTGCACGGCGCCGCCGGCCTGCTGGGCGCGATGCTGGAAGAAGGCGTCCCGCGCGACGATATCGACGCGGCGGTCACCATGCTCCTGGACGACATCGAGCGCCAGATCGCCGAAGACAAGGCCATGGGCGGACCGCCGCAGGGCACCGCTTGAGTTCGGCAACGGCGGGCGATCGGAGATAAGCCATGAGCCGGGCGCGGCCGAGGGTTCTGGTGATCGGCGCGGGCATCCTCGGCGCCTCGATCGCCTATCACCTGGCGCGGGCCGGGGCGCGCGTGACGGTCCTCGAGCAGGCTGCGGAGCCCGCCACCGAGGCGACCGGCAAGTCCTTCGCCTGGATCAACGCCTCCTTCGGCAATCCGCGGCCCTACTTCGATCTCCGCATGCTGTGCATCCAGGAGTTCCATCGGCTGCAGCGCGAGCTGGGCGGCGCCCTCGCGATCAACTGGGGCGGCAGCCTGCTGTGGGAGGAGAACTGGGCGGACCTCGAGGCCCAGGCGGCACGGCATCGGAACTGGGGCTATCCCCTGCGCGAGGTCGACCGGGAGAACTTTCGGCAGCTCGAGCCCGAGGTCGCCGATCCGCCGGAACGGGCGCTGCTCTGCGAGGCCGAGGGCAGCCTCGACCCCGTAGCGGCGACGCGGGCGCTCTGCGCCGCCGCCGAAGGCCTCGGCGTCGCGTTCCACTACGGCTGCACCGTCGAGGCGCTGCGGGAGAAGGGCGCCGACACCAACTGGAGCCGCCTCGATGCCGATGTGGTCGTCCTGGCCGCCGGCCTCGCCGGCGTCGCGCTGGCCGAGAGCTTCGGGATTCACCTGGCTCTGGAGGGCTCGCCGGGCCTGCTGGTCCATACCCGGCCGGTGCGGCCGGTGCTGAACCGCCTGGTGCTGTCGCCGAACCTGCACATGAAGCAGGACCCCGACGGGCGGATCGTCATGGGCGAGGATTTCGGCGGGTCGCCGCTGGGCGACGACGGGCCCGAGGCGCTGACCGGGAAGCTGATGCGCGCCCTGCAGGCCCGGCTGCCCGGGGTCAACGACCTGGCGGTCGATCGGGTCACCGTGGGCTGGCGGCCGATGCCGAAGGACGGCCTGCCGATCGCCGGCTTCGCGCCCGGCCGGCCGAACCTCTACCTCGCCGCCATGCACAGCGGTATCACCCTGGCCCCCGCGATCGGCCGTTTCGCGGCGGAGGAGATCCTCGAGGGCGCGCGGATCGAGGCCCTGGCGCCCTTCCGGCCGGAGCGTTTCCCCGGTTGAGCTGAGCGCGCCGCGGGGCCTAAGCTGACCGAAGAACAGGGGGCAGCGGGGATGGCCGAAGTCGAGCTCAACTTCAGCCGGGCGGAATACGCCGAACGGATCGCCAAGGCGCGGCGAAGCATGGCGGCGCGGGGTCTCGACCTGCTCTTCGTCACCGATCCCTCCAACATGGCCTGGCTGACCGGCTACGACGGCTGGTCGTTCTACGTGCACCAGGGCGTGCTGCTGGCCCTGGAAGGCGAGCCGGTCTGGTTCGGCCGGGGGCAGGACGCCGCCGGCGCCCGGCGCACGGTCTTCATGGATTACGGCAACATCGTCGGCTATCCCGACCACTACGTGCAGTCGACCGAGCGCCACCCCATGGACTTTCTCTCCGGCGTGATCGGCGAGCGGGGCTGGGACAAGGCGCGGATCGGCGTCGAGCTGGACAACTACTACTTCTCGGCCGCCGCCTACGAGTCCCTGAAGAGCCATCTGCCCAATGCCGCCTTCGCGGACGCGACCGGGCTGGTCAACTGGTGCCGCGCCGTGAAGTCGCCCCAGGAGATCGAATACATGAGCCGCGCCGCGCGGATCGTCGATGCCATGCACGCCCGCATCGTCGCGCTGGCCGAGCCCGGCATGAGGAAGAACGAGCTCGTGGCGGAGATCTATCGAACAGCGATCCTCGGCGCCGAGGGCCACGGCGGCGACTACCCCGCGATCGTGCCGCTGCTGCCGTCCGGAGCGGACGCTGCCGCGCCGCACCTGACCTGGGACGACAAACCGATGCGGGCAGGGGAGGGCACCTTCTTCGAGATCGCCGGCTGCCACCGCCGCTACCACTGCCCTCTCTCGCGCACGGTCTTTCTGGGCAAACCGCCGCAGGACATTCTCGACGCCGAAAAGGCGGTGCTGGAGGGTATGGAAGCTGGGCTGGCGGCGGCTCGTCCTGGCAAGTCCTGCGAGGACATCGCCAAGGCCTTCTTTGCGGTGCTCGCGAAGTACGGCATCGAGAAGGACAACCGCACCGGCTATTCCATCGGCCTGTCCTACCCGCCGGACTGGGGTGAGCGGACCATGAGCCTAAGGCCCGGCGACCGCAGCGAGCTCAAACCGGACATGGCCTTCCACTTCATGACCGGGCTCTGGCAGGAGAGCTGGGGCCTGGAGATCACCGAGAGCATTCGCATCACCGAGACCGGTGTTGAGACCTTCTGCGCCACCCCGCGGAAGCTCGTCGTCAAGGACTGAGGGGCCATGCGCGACAACCCGATCAGCGCGACGGTGGATTTCGAGGCGGAAGGCCTGCAGCACGGCTTCCTGAAGCTGCCCCACTCCCACGACGCCTCGGCCTGGGGCGCGATCATGATCCCGGTCACCGTGGTCAAGAACGGCGCGGGGCCGACGGCGCTCTTGACCGGCGGCAATCACGGCGACGAGTACGAGGGTCCGATCGCCCTATTCGATCTGGCGCGGACCATCGCCGCCGGCGAGATCACGGGCCGCCTGATCGTCGTGCCGGCGATGAACTACCCGGCCTTCCGCGTCGGAAGGCGCACCTCGCCGATTGACTCAGGCAACCTCAACCGTGTCTTCCCCGGGAAACCCGACGGCACGGTCACCGAGAAGATCGCCGACTACTTCAGCCGCACCCTGCTGCCCCTGTCGGATTTCGTGCTTGACCTTCATTCCGGTGGCAACACGCTTGATTTTCTTCCTTTTGCTGCGGTGCATGTCCTGGAAGACAAGGAGCAGCAGGCGCGCTGCGAGGCGGCCATGGCAGCCTTCTCGGCGCCCTATTCCATGTTGCTGCTCGAGCTTGATCCGGCGGGCATGTACGACGCCGTGGCCGAAGGCCTCGGCAAGGTCTTCGTCTCGACCGAGCTGGGCGGCGGCGGATCGGCGACGGCGAAGAGCGTTGCCGTCGCGAAGCGCGGCCTCAGGAACTTCCTGATCCACGCGGGCATACTGCCGGGCGAGCCGGAGACCCAGCCCTCGGTCAGGCTGGACATCCCCGACCAGGGCTGCTTCGTGGTCAGCGAGCGGAGCGGTCTGGTCGAGCCCTTGGCCGATCTGGGCGCGACATTGCGGGAGGGCGATCCGGTGGCGCGAGTCCACGACGTCGAGCGCAGCGGCGGCGAGGCCTGGGACTACCGCGCGCCCCGCGCCGGCATCCTCGCGGGCCGGCACTTCCCGGGGCTGGTGGCCATGGGCGATCCCTTGGCGGTGATTGCGGTTCCGCTATGATCGCCTCGGTTCAACCTCATCGAAAGGTATCCCGCGCGTGAAAGAGCTTCCGGCCCTCGCCTCGGTCCTCGACCGCTTCGAGCCATCGAAGATCTCCGAGATCTCCAGCCTGACGTCGCGGCTCCAGGAAGAGGGGCGGGACATTATCCACCTCGGCATCGGCGAACCCGACTTCGAGACCCCGGAGAACGCGGTCGAGGCCGGCGTCGCGGCGATCCGGTCGGGTCAGACTAAGTACACGCCGGTCGACGGCACGACCGCGATGAAGCAGGCGATCCGCGAAAAGTTCCTGCGAGACAACGAACTCGACTATCCGGTCGAGCAGATCATCGCGGCCTCGGGCGCCAAGCCACTGCTGGCCCACGCCATCCAGGCCGTTCTCGATCCAGGCGACGAGGTCATCATTCCCACGCCCTGCTGGGTCTCCCATCCGGGCATGGTGCGGCTCTATGGCGGCGAGGCGGTCTTCGTGGCCTGCCCGGAAGAGAAGGGCTTCAAGCTGCAGCCCGGGGATCTCGAGCGGGCGATCACGGCGAAGACCAAGCTGGTGATCATGAACTCGCCCGGCAACCCGACCGGCGCGACCTACGACGCGGCCGAGCTCAGGGCGCTGACCGACGTGCTGCTTGAGCATCCGCGGGTCTGGGTGCTTGCCGACGACATCTACGAGCACATCGTCTTCGACGGCCTCAAGTTCGTCACGCCGGCCCAGGTCGAGCCGAAGCTCTACGAACGCACCCTGACGGTGAACGGCATCTCCAAGGGCTATGCCATGACCGGCTGGCGCATCGGCTTCGCCGGCGGCCCGAAGCGCTTGATCGACGCCATGCGCAAGGTCATGAGCCAGTCGACCGGCAATCCTTCGTCGATTTCCCAGGTCGCCGCGATCGAGGCGCTCAACGGGCCGCAGGATTTCCTCAAGGAGCGGGCTGCGAGCTTCAAGCAGCGGCGCGACTTCATCGTCCCCGCGATCAACCAGACGCCCCACCTGAAGTGCGCGCCGCCGGAGGGCTCCTTCTTCCTCTACGTCAACTGCGAAGGCGTGCTGGGACGGAGCGCGCCGGACGGCCGCCGGATCGAGAGCAGCACCGATTTCGCCAAGTACCTGCTGGAAGAGGCCGGGGTCGCGGTCGTGCCCGGCGTCGCCTTCGAGCTCGATCCCTACGTCCGCCTGTCCTACGCCGTCTCCATGGCCGAGCTGGAGGAGGCGGCCAAGCGTTTGCGGCGGGCCTGTTCGGAATTGAGTTGAGGAGGCTGCGGCCATGGAGCACCGGGTTCTCTGGGCAACCTGCCTGTTCGTGGCCTTGGCGGTATGGTCGTCAAACGAGGTGTTTGCCGGCGCCGCCGGCGATTGGAAGAGTAAGTACGGGCCGATGGTCATCTTCGAGTCGCCCCTGGGAGGGGTGATCGCGACCACGGAAAGATCTACGGAACCCTGCAAGGCGGCCGCCTGGTCGGTCGCTGGTCTCAGCCCGACGCGCGTGACGTCTGCGGGTCGACGGTGGGCGGCAACCGTTACTGGGGCGATGTGGTCCTCGAGTTCAACGAGGACTTCACCGCCTTCACCGGCGATTGGAACCGCTGCGGCGGAGAGATCGTCACCCGCTGGACAGGAACGCGCGCTTCCGTCGAAGAGGCGGGCAGCGAATCCCTGCCGAATTCGCCAGTGTCGAATTGATAGAGGCGGAGAGCGACAACCTTCTCTCCGAGATCGCCATCGGCGAAAGCTTCAGGGTGAGGCTGACCTATGCTGAGGACCCGGACGAAGAAATCACGGAAACCGTGACCATCACGTTGACGAGTGGCGACGTTATAGACGTCGAGGTTACGGATGGCAGTCGTGTCCTCTTGAGCGCGCCAATAGAGGTGGTTCCGCTTGTCCAGCCATGAAGAAAAGCGAAGCGTGAGACTTTGGGCTTGGGCTGCGTGCCTGGGGTTCGCCCTTTTGATCATGCCTGCCGCGGCTCAGGGCCAGCAAGTCGGCGGCAAGGATGACGATAAGATCGAAGCCGAAGCCCGCGGCAAGAAGTCGAACAAGGTGACGATCCGCAGTCCGCGCATCCTGGACCTCTCGCGTTTGCCGAAGGTTGAGACCTCTGGTGGTTGTTACGCCCAGCAAGGACCCACGCTGCGGAAGCTTCAGAAATTGGACCCGAGTCTCAAAAAGGAAGTCGAAAAGGAGCTAAAAGCTACGCTGAGTTTGCGAGACCGAATTGTCTATCTGTACCGTGTGGGAACCCGTCGAGAGAGACTCATCGACTTGGCAGAGTTCGGCTACATGAACAAAGCGCGGAAGAAAGCAGATGTGACCAAGCATATGGAGATTTATAAGGCGTTGAGATTGTTAGCCTACGCGTGCGCAAATAGTTACCTTGATATTCTTCGACCTGAAAAGGGAGCCTACGAGGGCTTTAAGTCCCACTACGACAAGCAGGTCGAGGCATACTTGAAGGCGCACGATAAGAATCGTGCCGATAGACGAAAGAAGCTTGGCCTGCCCCCGGTGCCTGGCACGGCAAAGCCGCCCAAGGACTGAACAGCCCCCTCGTCATTCGGCAATAGAGGGCGCGAACCGCAGGACCTTGATCCTTGCCTTCGAGAGGGCAAGGTCTGTCGGATCTCGTAGGCGTCAACCTCGCCAAGGCTTCCGTCCCCTCAGGTGACTGGCCTATTGAAGTCGTCTCGAATTGGACTTCGAGTAACGCACCCCTTAGGATTCCTCGTCAAAAGGGGGCAATGCGGAGTGCAAGCAATGAGACAAGCCGGCGTGCGAGGAGCCCTGCGGCTGCTCGCGGCCCTGACGATCTTGACGCCGGGTGGCGCTCTGGTCGGCGTCCTTGGGGTCAGCGGTCACGCCTTGGGTCAGGAGCCATCCATATCGGACCGGATCCAGGATTTGTTGTTTCCGGATAAGACCTACGATGATTTGTCGGAGCTTGATAAAGACGAAAGGCGTTTGGAGAAGCAAATTGCCCAGTCCACGTCCGCCGAGAAACTGATTGGCAGTTGGACCAGCCGCTACAACTGGAACAATGAAGGTTGGAAGACGTCTTCACCTGTGTGCATCAGCACGCGGCAAGGCCTTGTCGAGGGACGGTGGCCCGGCGGCCGATTTACCGGGAGGCTTTCCGGAGATCAGCTCGCCTACGAGATCAACAGTTCCAGTTGCAGCGGTACGGGCGAGTTCGAGATTCTGGCCGACGGTAAACTACGTGGCAAGTACCATTGCGAAGACAGGTCGGGCGAGTGGGTGCTCACCAAGGGGGACGCCCGCGCTTGTTCGGATGACACCGGCAAGCCCGGCCCACAGCACGCCGATGCCTGGCTCGGGAAATGGTCGGGAGCCTCCAGCTACAGTGAGACCGATCAGATTTTCAGATGGTGGTTCGCGGTATCGCGCTCCTGCGGCACATACCAGATTAAAACCCATACATCGGGCCCGGATAAGGTCGAAATCCTGAACATAACTGCAACCGAGCTCGAGTTTCTGTTTCACGACGAGCTCGGCACGCACATCAAGATCGCGCTGGAGGATGGCGAGAGCTATACCGGCACGGTGACCCAGCCGAACAACGCTGGCTTGCCGCGCGGCCGCGTCGACGGCCGCAGACTGGAAAGGGCCTCGGCGTCAGCGCAGGAAGACTGCGCCGAGCCGCCGTCGCCGGCAGCGGCCCGCGAACGCCTGGACGAGACGGCGGCAGGCGATCCTTTCGCAGACGATGTGGTCGCCTGGCGGGTCGGCAATCCGGCCTGGAGCGAAGGGACATCCGAGCCGGACTTCGCCCTGGGACCGCCGGACTACGCCGGCAGTCATCTGGACAGCAGCATCGCGACACTCGGCTGCGGCGGGCAGATCACCCTGGCCTTCACGGACAACGAGCTCGCCGACGGCACGGGCGCGGATCTGCGTGTCTTCGAGCCGGGCGACGAAGAAGTCTATCGAGTCGAGATCTCCACCGACGGCGCGGATTGGCGCGATCTCGGCGACTTCGCGGGCGGCGCGGCGATCGACATCGCCGCCGTCGCGGGCCCGCAGGAGCGGTTCCGCTTCGTGCGGATCACGGACTTGAAGGAAGTCTGCAAAGGTGTGCGGCCGGGCGCCGACGTTGACGCTGTCGAGGCCCTGAATGGCCCGGCAGCAAGGGTTCAAGCGCGGGCCGTCGGACCGGAGATCCGGCAGATCGAGATCATCGCCACTGGCTCCGAAGAAACCTTGTCGGAGATCGCGGTCGGTGAAAGCTTCCGGGTCCGGCTGACCTACGCCGAGACGCCCCAGCAGGTGGTGAGTCAGGAGGTAACCATCACGACCTCGCGCGGCATCGTGCAGAAGGTCACGGTGACCGGCGACAGCCGGGTCGTTGTGAGCGGGCCGGTCGAGGTCGTGCCCCTGGTCGAGCCCTAGGCGTCGAGGCGCCAGCGATGTCCCTGGCCCAAAGACTTTCTCCCGGGGCTTTGGCGCTCCTAAGGACTTGCCGCGCCGGCAGGGGCCGTCAAGGGCTCCGATTGCGGCGACGGCGTTTTCTCCCTGCTCAAATGATCCCCGCCACCAACCGAACCAACGGTGACAGATCGATGGGCAAACCCCTTTTGTCGATCTCGTTGCTCGTGCTTGCGCTCTTCGCCGCGCCGCTTGCCCTTGGGCAGGAGGATGGCGAAAAGGTCCCCGCAAAGGACGGCGACAAGATCGAGGCCGAGGCCGACGGCAAGAAGTCCAAAAAGGTGACGGTCAAGAAAAAGGGCGTGCTCGACGTGTCGGATTGGCCGCCGGCCGAGTCCGACAGGCGCTGCAGCCGCTGGGAGAGCGAAAGACTGAAAGAGATCACCAAGCGTGACCCGGAATTCGGCAAGGAGTTATCGGAAAAACTCAAGAAAACAAAGAGCTTGCGTGACCGTTTTCATTACCTGATCAACTTGGTCCCCGAGTGGGAGAGACGGGTGGATCTGGTGGAATTCAGCTACTGGAACGGCATCGCCAGGCGGAAGGAAGCACGCAGAATCTTCGAGCTGAAGTTGAGCGTCCGGTATCTGTCGGGCGAATGCCTCGCTGCCTATCTGACGGTGGTCAAGGAGAACATGCTGAAGGCGGGAAAAGACGAGGCCGCCTACAAGAAGTTCGCAGACGGGTTCTTCGAGCGCGTGCGCGAATACACGGCCTATCACGGAAAGAACCGCGCCGACCGGCGCAAGAAGCTCAATCTCCCTGAGTACGAGGGCGCCGTGAAGCCCTCGAAAAAGTCGGACGACAAGTAGGACAGGCGTGATCGTTCCAGGAGGCGTCCACGACGGCGGGGCTTGTTTCGCTCATCATAGCGGCTTCCGCCGCCTCAGATGACCCGGCCGCCGGATTTCCTCGAGGAGCGGGCCGAGAGCGTCAAGCTGGCGGTCAACCAGACACCGCGCCTGAAGCGCGCGTCGCGGGAAGGTTCCTTCTTCGTCTACGTCAATCGCACGGAGGCTCTCGGACGGCGCGCGCCGGACGCCGCAGGGTCGAGGGCAGCACCGACTTCGCGAAGTACATGTTCGAACAGGCCGGGGTGGCCGTGCTGCACGGCGTCGCATTCCCTAACATGGCCGAGCTGGAGGAAGCGGCAAGACGGTTATGGCGGTCCCGTTCGGAATTGAGCTAGAAGCGATTAGGCAAGCCGGCGCAGGTCTTGACGTTAGCGGTTCCCTAGAAAGCGAAGCGGGCAGTGATACTCTGGGTTTATTGACACTCGAAGATAACGCGCTGAGTATCAAGGCTTTAAGACAAGAGCCCACTCAAGAATTGATAACACGGGGGGCGGCGATGCAGCGATTTGCTCCTTGGAGCCTTTACCCGGCTCTCCTAAAGCTCCCGCGCGGCTTTCGGCATCTTCCGTCCTTGCTCCTGCTGCTCGCTGCTTTGGTCATATGGGCGCCAGACGGTGCTCGAGCGGGGCCGGAGGGAAGCTGGAGCAGCGAATACGGCGAGATGGTCATTTTCCCTGCGCCCAGAGGCGGCGTCATCGCGACCTATCGCAGTGACGGGAAGATCTACGGCTCATTGCAGGGCAATAGGCTCACGGGCCGATGGTCCCAGCCCGAGGCCAAGCTGGATTGCGGTGCGGCGCTTGGCGGAAACCGCTATTGGGGCGATGTCGACCTCCTTTTCAATGAGGACTTCACGGGCTTCACCGGCCAGTGGAACCGCTGCGGCGGCGAGGACGTCTCGGACTGGTCGGGCACGCGGGCCGGTCCCGGAGGTGAAGAATCGGTCGAGGGCCCCCGGCCGGAACTCGTCGCCATAGAGATCATTGGAACCGAAGGCCAGGAGCCGCTGAACGAGATCGCGGTCGGCGAGAGGTTCCGTGTGAAGCTCACCTATGCCGAAAGGCCGAGGGAGACGATTACGGAAAACGTCATGATCACGACCGAGAGCGGCAACGTCGAAATGATCGCGGTCACGGGCAACAGCCGGGTCATCGTGAGCGGGTCGATCTTGGTCGCGCCATCGGCCCTGCCAGACCCGGCGGGCCTGCAATGAGTGGGGGCGGATTCTTGCGGCTTGCGGCTTGGATTCTGCTGTTCGGTTTGGCGGCCTTCTGGACGTTGAACGCCTCCCATGCCCAGGACGACAACGGAAAGCAGGGCGGCAAAATCGGCGCCGATGACGGCGACAAGATCCAAGCAGAGGCACAAGGCAAGAAATCCAAGACGGTCACGGCGAGCGATCTTCCGGTTCTGGATCTATCGGGCCTGCCGGCAACGACCTATTCCCAGTCCCACTTCGAAAGTTGGGACTCCGAGCGCGCCAAAGGCTTTAGATTCCAGGATGTAATGACCGATATTCGCAGAAAGGATCCGGCCTATGCCGATCGAATTGAGAAAGAGCTGAAACAAATTCCTTATCTGCGCGACTGCGTTGTCTACTTGGAGAAGCAAAACTCAAAGATGACGCTCCGACATCTCTATAATTCAAGCCTTGCAAAAGTCGACCACGTTTGGGAATCCGAGTTCTTCAAACCGGAGGAGTTCAATAGGACTAGATTTTTGGCTACGGCGACGGATGTTTTGGCGAGTATCTTCAAGAGTTATTACAATGACACGTTAAAGGAAACATTCGGCGAAGCTCCGGCAAGAGCCCTTAAGGAGGTCATTTCGAGCCGATACGTCAGCTACTATGACGCGACTGGCGAATACTATGAGAAAAAGCGCGAACAATTCCGGCTCAAGAATGAATAGCCTGAGCCCAAACCAGGCAGGTCCGAAACCGGAGTTTTGCTAGAGCGCTTTACTCCCTCGGCTTCCGCCCCCGCAGATGACCCGGCCGCAGATGGCCCTGCTCGGCGACGAGGGTGCGCGCCTCGTTGCGGCCGATCCAATCTCGGCCTTCGCCTCGCCGACGGCCGCGACCAGGCTGTCGCGCAGGGGGCGGCGGCTATCTCTGTGTCCTGCCGGCATCGCCTGGCGCTCCAGGGATCGCGGTCGAGGTAGGCAACCTGGACAGAGCCGGCGGCCTCCCAAAAATCGGCTGCCTCGGCGACCGGCACCGTGGCGAACTCCAGGTTCGTGAGGCGTAGCCATTCCTGCAAGCAAGTGTAACAGACTCCTAACGACCCGCCGCCGCGATGAGCCTGCGGTGCCGGACCGCAGCCCTTGCGCCGCCTCCGTCACGGGCTAAGCTTCGCGCCATGACGCGCCGGCGACTCCCGATCCTCTTCGCGGCCTTGTGCTCGGCTTGGCCGGTCGCGGCCCAGGCCGAGGGCGACGCCGCGGCCGGGCGCAAGATCTCCGAGCAGCACTGCTCGCGCTGCCACGTGGTGGGTGACTACAACAAGTATGGCGGGATCGGCTCGACGCCTTCGTTCCAGCTGCTGGCCAGGCGCGACGACTACCTGGAGCGCTTCCGGACCTTCTACGCCCGGCGGCCGCACCCCGTCTTCGTCCGAGTGCCGGGCGTGCCGCCCTGGACCGACCTGCAGTCGCCCGTGACCCCTATCGAGATCACCCTGGAACAGGTCGAAGACATCATCTCCTTCGTCGAGGCGCTCCGTCTCAAGGAGAAGGCCGGGGACACCCAGGGACAGGTGACGCCGTGACCCGCCGCAATCTCGGGCGCTTTGACTACGTGATCGTCGGCGCCGGCACGGCGGGCTGCGTGCTGGCCAACCGGCTCTCGGCCGACCCCGAGGTCTCGGTCCTGCTGCTCGAGGCCGGCGGCAAGGACGACTACCTCTGGATCCATATCCCGGTCGGCTACCTCTTCACCATGAACAACCCGCGCACCGACTGGTGCTTCATGACCGAGGCGGAGCCGGGCCTGAACGGCCGCGCGCTGAATTATCCGCGCGGCAAGACGCTCGGCGGCTGCTCCTCGATCAACGGCATGATCTACATGCGGGGCCAGGCGCGCGATTACGACCAGTGGCGCCAACTGGGCAACGTCGGCTGGGCCTGGGACGACGTGCTGCCCTACTTCCTGCGCTCCGAGGACCAGGCCCGCGGCGCCGACGAATTCCACGGCGTTGGCGGCGAGTGGCGGGTCGAGAACATCCCGATCACGTGGGAGATCCTCGACGCCTTCCGAGAGGCGGCGGCCGAGGTCGGCATCCCCAAGACCGAGGACTTCAACCGCGGCGACAACGAGGGCTGCGGCTACTTCCAGGTCAACCAGAAGAAGGGCGTGCGCTGGTCCACCGCCAAGGCCTTCCTGCGCCCGGCCCAGGGCCGGCCGAACCTCCGGGTGCTGACCCGCGCCCAGGCGACTGGGATCGGTTTCGACGGCAAGCGCGCCAGGACGCTCGAACTGCTGCTCAAGGGCGAGCCGGCGGTGGCCGAGGCGGAGGGCGAGATCATCCTCGCCGGGGGCGCGGTGGCCTCGCCGACCCTGCTGCAGCACTCCGGCGTCGGTCCTGGCGCCCTCCTGAGGGAGCACGGCATTCCAGTGCTGCACGAACTGGCCGGTGTGGGCGGCAACCTGCAGGACCATCTCCAGGTGCGCCTGGCTTTCAAGGTCCAGGGCACCAGGACCATGAACGAGCGCTCCCACAGCCTCGTTCAGAAGGCGTTCATGGGGCTCGAGTACGCGCTGTTCCGCAGCGGGCCCCTGGTCATGTCTCCGAGCCAGCTCGGCGGCTTCGCCAAGAGCGATCCCAGCCTCGAGACGCCCAACCTGCAGTACCACATCCAGCCGCTCTCGACCGAGAAGCTTGGCGACCCGCTGCACCCCTTTCCGGCCTTCACCGCCTCGGTTTGCAACCTGCGGCCCCAGAGCCGGGGCCGGATCGACATCCGCGGCGCCGATCCCCTGGCGGCGCCGGTCATCAAGCCCAACTATCTCTCGGACGAGGCCGACCGCAAGGTGGCTGCCGAGGCGATCCGCCTGACCCGCAAGATCTGCGCCGCGCCGGCGCTGGCCCGCTTCTCGCCCGAGGAGTTCAAGCCCGGCCCGCGGTTCCAGAGCGACGAGGACCTGGCGCGCGAGGCCGGCAACATCGCCTCGACCATCTTCCACCCGGTCGGCACCTGCAAGATGGGCCGGGACGATCTAGCCGTGGTCGACGATCGCTTGCGGGTCCACGGCCTCGACGGCCTGCGCGTGGTCGACGCCTCGATCATGCCGACCATCACTTCGGGCAATACCAACTCCCCGGTCATCATGATCGCCGAAAAGGCCGCCGACATGATCAAGGAGGACCGCAAGAGCCGCCAACGGCCTGCCGCGTGAGCCCCCTCTCCCTTGGGAGAGGGTCGGGGTGAGGGTGAGCTGTTTGTTTTTTCTGGGGTGGGCCCAACGTGACGCGCACCGAACAAGCGAGAGCCCTCCGGCCCACCAGCACGCCGGCTGAGCGGCATCTCTGGAAGGCTCTGCGCAATCGGCAGATATCAGGGCAGAAGTTCAAGCGGCAGTTTCGGCTCGGCCCCTACATTGCCGACTTCGTCTGTCTGGAACGAAGTCTGGTCGTGGAGTTGGATGGCGGTCATCACTCGGAAACCGAAGAGTACGATCAACAGCGGACCGAGGAACTCAATCGCCTCGGCTTCCGGGTCCTTCGCTTTTGGAACAACGAGGTGCTGCAGAACCTCGATGGCGTTGTCCGGGCCATCGAGGCCGCTTTGGCGCATCAAAACAACGCACCCTCACCCCGACCCTCTCCCAAGGGAGAGGGAGACTAGGCGTCGCCTCGCGCCCTACCGCTTCTCCTCGGGGATCAGGCCGCGCGGCGAGAAACGCAGCACAAGCAGCAGGATCAGCCCCATGGTGATCAGGCGCATGTGGGCCGCGCTCTCGAGCAGATGGAGGCGCAGGGCGCTGTCCTCGGCCAGGCCCGCGGTCAGGGCGTCCATCAGCCAGAGGCCGATCGGCTCGGCCTCGATCCAGAAGAACCAGATCAGGAAGCCGCCGAGCACGGCGCCCGCGTTGTTGCCCGATCCGCCGACGATCACCATCACCCAGATCAGGAAGGTGAAGCGCAGTGGCTGGTACGACGCCGGGGTGAACTGACCGTCCAGGGTGGTCAGCATGGCGCCGGCCATGCCGATCACGGCGGAGCCGAGCACGAAGACCTGCAGGTGCCGGCTCTTGACGTCCTTGCCCATGGCCTCGGCGGCGGTCTCGTTGTCGCGCACCGCGCGCATCATGCGCCCCCAGGGCGAGCGCAGGGCGGTTTCCGACAGCCACCAGACAGCCAGCAGGACGGCGGTGAAAAGCCCGGCATAGCAGAGCTTAACGAGGATCGAGGAGAGATCGACCGTCTCAATGGCCAGGCTCTGGGCCAGCTCCTGGAACCAGGCCGTCTGCTGGAGGTCGACCTCGTGGGGCACGGGCCGCGGCAGGCCGGTCACGTTCTTGACGCCCCGGGTCAGCCAGTCCTCGTTCTTCAGGATGGCGACGATGATCTCCGAGATACCAAGGGTGGCGATCGCGAGATAGTCGGCGCGCAGGCCGAGCGAGATCTTGCCGACGATCCAGGCGGCCCCGGCGGCGAGTGCTCCGCCAACGAACCACGACAGGATGATCGGCAGGCCGAGCCCGCCGAGATAGCCGGTCTTGGCCGGATTGACCGATTCGATCGCGTCGACCGCCGGATCGAAGAAGGCGCGCGCCGCGAAGTATCCCGCCAGGATGACCAGAGCGGCGGCGGCGTCTGCCGGGCCCCGCGGCAGTCTTCGGAACAGCATCACGGTCACGACGATGGTCACCAGCACGATCGCGGCGGCGATCATGATTCGGCCGCCGCCGGCCGCCCAGGCGGCTGCGACCGGCGGCGTCGAGAGCAGCACGCAGGCCAGCCCGCCCAGCGCGGCGAAGCCCATGACGCCGACGTTGAAAAGCCCGGCATAGCCCCACTGGATGTTGACCCCCAGGGCCATGATCGCAGAGATCAGGCAGAGGTTGAGGATGGCCAGCGCCAGGGACCAGCTCTGCAAGACGCCGACCAGGACCAGCAGCAGCGCCATGATGCCGAACAGCAGCGTCTTGCGCCCGGCGCCGCTCACAGCGTCTTGCCCCGGAAGATGCCGGTCGGCCGGGTCAAGAGGACGAGGACCAGGATCACGAAGGAGACGGCGAACTTGTAGTCGGTCGAGAGCAGCTGGACGAGGCCTTCGGGCTCCCAGCTCTCGGGCAGCAGGTAGGCCAGGAACTTCCGGTAGGCGAAGGTGATGCCGATCTCGGAGAAGGCGATCACGAAGCCGCCGGCGATCGCGCCCAGGGGATTGCCCAGCCCGCCGACGATGGCCGCGGCGAAGATCGGCAGCAGCAGCTGAAGGTAGGTGAAGGGCTTGTAGCTCTTGTCGAGGCCGTAGAGCGTCCCGGCTATGGTCGCGAGCACGGCTGTCAGAATCCAGGTAATCATGACCACGCGCTCGGGATTGATGCCCGAGAGCAGCGCAAGATCCTCGTTGTCGGAATAGGCGCGCATGGACTTGCCGGTCCGCGTCCGGTTGAGGAACCAAAAGAGCGCCGCGACGGTCGCGACCGCGGTCAGCACGGTGATCACCTGCGAGGTCTTCAAGGCCAGCCCCTCGGCCAGCCCCGTCGCGCGGCGGAACTCACGGGCGTTGAAGATGAAGCGGGCGCCGTCGGAAATGCTGCGGTCACCCGGTCCGATGATGAAGCGGATGATGCCGTTCATCAGGAACATGACGCCGACGGAGGCGATCAGCAGCGTGACGGTCGGCGCCTTGTGCCGGCGGTAGTGGCGGTAGACCCAGCGGTCGGTCAGGAGGCAGAAGACGATCGTGGCCAGCATGCCGAAGGGCAGGGCTAGCAGCACCGTCGGGAGCGGCCCTAGGCTGACGCCCCAGGCCTGCAGCAGCCACATGGCCAAAATCGACACCATGGCGCCGAACGACATGGTCTCGCCATGGGCGAAGTTGGAGTAGCGCAGGATGCCGTAGACCAGGGTCACGCCGAGCGCGCCGAGCGCGAGCTGGCAGCCGTAGGTCAGGCCCGGCAGGACCAGGAAGTTGGCGATCAGAACCCCCGCGTTGACGAAATCCGGCACCCCCCGTAACCCCCCTTTATCCGCCGAGGAAAGACTTCCGCACCTCGGGATTGGCCAGCAGCGCCTCACCGCTGTCGGTGTAGCGGTTGCGCCCCTGTACCAGCACGAAGCCCTTGTCGGCGATACCCAGTGCCTGGCGCGCGTTCTGTTCGACGATCAGGATGGTGATGCCGCTGCGCGCGATCTCGATGATCCGGTCGAACAGCTCGTCCATCACGATCGGCGAGACCCCGGCCGTCGGCTCGTCCAGCATCAGCAGCCGCGGCTTGGTCATCAGCGCGCGCCCGACCGCCACCTGCTGGCGCTGCCCCCCGGACAGCTCACCCGCCGCCTGTTGACGCTTTTCCTGAAGAACCGGGAAGAGGGCGAAGACTTGGCGCATGGTTTCGCCGATGTCGTCGGTGCGGATGAAGGCGCCCATCTCGAGATTCTCCTCCACCGTCATCGAGGTGAAGACGTTGGAAGTTTGCGGCACGAAGCCCATGCCTTGGCGGACGCGCGCCTGGGGAGTCAGCGCGGTAATGTCCCGGCCATCGAGCATGATGCGCCCCTCACGCAGCTGGACCATGCCGAAGATCGCCTTCATAGCGGTCGACTTTCCCGCGCCGTTCGGGCCGACCACGACGGCGATCTCTCCCCTGTCCACGGCGATCGTGCAGTCGTGAAGAATGTCGGCGCCGCCGTAGCCGCCGGTCATGTTCTCGCCGACCAGGAAGGTCATGCGTCAGGCCCCGGCCGGCGGCCGGTTGCCGTGTCGGGGAATGGGCTCCGGGGGTGCTTCAGGCCGGTGCCGAGGTAGGCCTCGATGACGTTCTCGTTGCTGCGCACCTCTTCCGCCGTGCCCTCGGCCAGGACCGCGCCCTCGGCCATGACGATGACGGGGTCGCAGAGCCGGCTGATGAAGTCCATGTCGTGCTCGATCATGCAGAAGGTGTAGCCGCGCTCCCGGTTGAGCCGCAGGATGGCGTCGCCGATGGTCTTGAGCAGCGTCCGGTTGACCCCGGCGCCGACCTCGTCGAGGAACACGATCTTGGCGTCGACCATCATGGTCCGGCCGAGCTCCAGGAGCTTCTTCTGGCCGCCGGAGAGGTTGCCGGCTGCTTCGTCGGCGACGTGATCGATCTCGAGGAAGGCCATGACCTCGTCGGCCTTGGCGCGTATCGCCGCCTCCTGGGCGCGGACCCTGGCCGGCCTCAGCCAGGTATCGATCAGGCTTTCGCCCGACTGTCCGCCGGGCACCGTCATGAGGTTCTCGCGCACCGTCAATGTCGAGAACTCGTGGGCGATCTGGAAGGTCCTGAGCAGGCCCCGCTCGAAGAGTTCGTGGGGCTGCAGTCCGGTGATGTCGGTCTCGTCCAGGTAGACCCGGCCGGAGGTCGGCGCAAAGTGGCCGGCGATGACGTTGAACAGGGTCGTCTTGCCCGCCCCGTTGGGTCCGATCAGCCCGGTGATCGACCCCGGCTCGACGGCGAGCGAGACGTTGTTGACGGCCTTGAGGCCGCCGAAATGCAGGTGAAGCTCCTCGACCCTGATCATTTCGCGGGCTAGCCGGCCGGAAGGCCCGGGCTCTGCCCGGGCCGTCTCCTGCCTTACCTAGCGATAGCCGACGATAGTGTTCTTGCCGTCCTTGATCAGGATCTCGGCGTAGTTGCCGGCGCTCTCGCCGCCGCCGATCAGCTCCACCGCGGAGGCGCCGACGTAGTCGATGTCGCCGCCCTGCTGAAGGATCCTGATCGCCTTGGCCAGCTCGCCGGGCTGAATCTTTTCGCCGGGGGCGTTGGCTACCATCATGACCTTCTCCTTCAGCTTGGCGCTGTCGGAAGAGCCGGCGGCCTGCATGGCCAGAATGATCAGCGCCGCCGCG
Organism: Kiloniellales bacterium; assembly: GCA_030064845.1. Lineage (NCBI taxonomy): Bacteria > Pseudomonadati > Pseudomonadota > Alphaproteobacteria > Rhodospirillales > Kiloniellales bacterium. Next base: position 18,155 of record JASJEC010000072.1, on the reverse strand, counting down.
TCATAGGACTCGGCGGTGAAGGGACCGGCCTTGAAGCCCGCGGACTGGGCCATCTTGGCGAAGGTCGCGGCGCCCTCGCTATCGGTTCCCGGGCGCGAGCCGTAGGAGCCGTCGAGGTCGCTGCCGATCGCCATCGGCAGGGAATCGCCGATCATGCCGTCGCCCAGGGCGAAGGTGTCGAAGGCTCCGGTGTCGAGCGCGGCCTGGATGATGCCCTTGCCGCCCTGGTCCAGATACCCGGCCACGATGAGCACGTCACCGCCCGCGGCGGCCAGGGCGCCGACCTCGGCGGTGTAGTCGCCCTTGCCGTCTTCGTGGGCCGCCGAGATGGTGATCTTGCCGCCCGCGTTCTCGAAGTTGGTCTTGATGCTGTCGGCCAGACCCTTGCCGTAGTCGTTGTTGGTGTAGGTGAGCGCCGCCTTCTTGACGCCCTTGGACTTCAGGATATCCGTCAGGATCTGACCCTGGCGGGCATCCGACGGCGAGGTCCGGAAGAAAAGGCCGTCATCGGGGGTGTCGGACAGCGCCGGCGAGGTGGCCGAGGGCGAGATCATCACGATGCCCTGGGCCATGGCGACGTTCTTGAGGATGGCCGTGGTCACGCCGGAGCAGTCCGCCCCGACGATCGCCTTGACCTTGTCGGACGTGATCAGGCGCTCGGCCGCCGCGGAGGCCGCAGCCGCGTCGACGCAGGTGGAATCGCCGCGGATCGGCACCACCTTGGAGCCGCCGAGGATCCCCCCGGCGTCGCTGATCTCCTTCATGGCCAGTTCCGCGCCGGCGGCCATGTCCGGGGTCAAGGATTCGATCGGGCCGGTGTAGCCCAGGATGACGCCGAGCTTGATATCCTCGGCGGTGGCCGGGCCGGCCAGCAGGGTCGCGCCGAGGGCGGCAAGAAGCAGTCGTCTCATCTCGAATACTCCTCTCTGTTTCTGGTCTTTGGGCAATCTTAGCTCTTCTGATAGGCGAAGACCCGGTGCTTCATCTGTCCTTCGGTCTTCGAATAGGGCATGGAGCGGAAGGGATCCGTGGCCTCCTTCCGCGCCCAAACGCCGGCCGCGGTGAGGTGCTCCAGCATCTCGCTGTAGCCGCCTTCCGCGAGCGCGGGCACCGAGACCGAGAAGATCAGGAAGCCGCCCGGCCTGGTCGTCGCGACCATGCCCTCGAGCGCGTCGGGCGGGGCGTGGCCGAGGGTGAGGACCCCGAAGGAGACGACCGCGTCGAAGTGTCCCTCCGGCAGGTCGATCTCTCGTCCGAGACCGAGCTCGTGGGTCGCCCCGTAGACCCCTTTGCCGCCGGCGACCTCGAGCATGCTGGCGTTGAGGTCGAGACCCTCCAGGTTGCGATAACCCAAGGGCGCCAAGGCTTCGCCGATCAGCCCCGTGCCGCAGCCCGCGTCGAGGATCTTCGCGTTGCGGTCGGCGACGTAGCGGCAGACCAGGCCGGTGGCGACGGCCGGCAGGCGGTAGCCCGTGGCGCAGAGATCGCGCTCGTAGTTCTCCGCCCAGGCGTCGTAGTGCCCCATCAGCTGGTCCGGGGTCTCGGCCCCATAGACCTTGTCGAGCCAGGGATCGGCGTCGCCGTTCATTCTTCTCGTCGACTTTCGTTTTCTCGACACTCGTACCCAAGGGTATCCGAAGTCTCCCAAGCGGGGTAAGCACGAAATCCTTCGCGCTCCCCTGTCGACCGCGTGAAGCCGGGCACCGGCATCGGAACTTCCCTGACGGTCTCGAGGCGGTCTAACCTGTCTCGACAGCATTCCATCGTTTTGGGGCCCCGAATGGAACTCTCGGAAGCCGAGGTCCAGCTACTGGCCTCGTTGGAGAAGGCGGAGAGCGAAGGCGCGTCTTCCGACAGGGCCTCGCTCGAGGCCGAGGCGGAGCGCTTCTGGATCTTTCGCGAGGACTGGTCGGACGCCTACGGGAGTCTCGTGGCCAAGGGCCTGATCGACGGCAGCGATAGAGGCTACCGCCTGACCGCGGCGGGACGCCCTCTGGCGCAGCGCTATCACAGCGAGCGGCCGGATATGTACTGGTACTATTACCAGAAGTTCTATCAGGCGGCCTGGGCCAGCGAGGCGCACTCCGAACTGTGCCGACGCGTTTTCGGCGAGGACCTCTGCCAGGAAGGCCAGACCGACATGGCTTCGCTCCAGGACCTTTTGGACCTTCTCGATATCAAGCCGGGGGAACAGGTGATGGATCTCGGCTGTGGGGCGGGCGCTATCGCCGAGTACATCTCAGACCGGACGGGCGCTCAGATTACCGGTCTCGACTATGCCGAAGCGGCGATCGACGAGGCCAACCGGCGAACGGAAGACAAGCGGTCCCGCATGCGCTTCGTGCAGGGCGATTTGAACCTCCTCGACCTCTCGGAGCAGTCGCTCGATGCCGTCATTTCTCTCGATACGCTCTATTGGGCCGCCGATCTCGAGAAGACCCTATCCGATGTCGCGGCTGCGCTCAGTCCGGGCGGCCGTATGGGGATCTTCTTCAATCACCACATTGAAGAGGGAGAGGATCCGGGCGATCTCGCGCCCGAGCGCAGCGAACTGTCGGAAGCGCTTTCGAGTCTGGGTCTCTCTTTCGAAACCCGGGACTACACAACGCAGATCGGCGAGTTCTGGCACAGGAACTTGCGGGCCGCGACCGACCTACGGGGCGCCTTCGAGGCCGAGGGCAACGGCTTCATCGCGGCCAGCCTGATCCGGGAATCCGAGGAAGAGTACCTGCCCGACGTGGAAGCCGGCCGGATTGCGCGCTACCTCTATCACGTCCGCATCTAGCCGAACTCGCCAATCAGGCGCTGTGCGTGGCGAGTGTTGCGTCGGCCGCGGGGACGTGAAATCAAGGAGGAAGGCCAGGGTTTAGGCGGGGAGCAGGCGGGCATGACCGAGGATTTTCAACCGATCGATTCCGCGGTGACGCCGCGCTTCGCCGAGCCGGCGACCTTCATGCGGACCCGGCATGTGCCGGTCGGGCAGGCCGAGGCGCTCGACATCGGACTGGCCGGCGTGCCCTACGACATGGGCTCGACCAACCGGGCCGGACCGCGCCACGGGCCGGCGCAGGTGCGCGAGATGTCGCGGCTGATCCGCCAGGTCAACGCCTCGAGCCGGATCGCGCCATTCGAGCTCTGCAAGGTGGGCGACGTCGGCGACGCCCCGGTCAACCCTCTGGAGCCGCTCGGCAGCATCGATACGATCACCGGCTTCTACGACGCCTTGCATCGCAAGGGCGTGGTGCCGGTCTCGGCCGGCGGCGATCATACCGTCACCCTGCCGATCCTGCGCGGCATCGTGAAAGACGGACCGGTCGGGATCGTCCACTTCGACGCCCACGCCGATACCCTCGACGAACTGCTTGGCTCGCGGGTGAACCACGCGACCGTGTTCCGACGCGGCGTGGAGGAGGGGATCATGGACCCCGAGCGGGTGGTCCAGATCGGCCTGCGCGGCACCCGCTACAGCGACGAGGACATCCAATACGGCTACGACGTCGGCATGCGGGTGATCACCATGGACGACTTCGAGGAGATGGGCCGCAAGGCGGTGATCGAGGAGACCCGCCGCGTGATCGGCGACGGGCCGGCCTACGTCACCTTCGACATCGACGGCCTCGACCCGGTCTTCTGCCCGGGCACCGGCGCGCCCGAGCCGGGCGGCCTCTCGATGCGCGATGCCCAGGTGATGATCCGCGGCCTGCAGGGCCTTGACCTGATCGGCGGCGACGTCTGTGAGGTCGCCCCGCCGCTCGACCCCGCCGGCCACACGGCGCTCAACGGCGCCAACCTTATGTTCGAGATCCTCTGTGTGGTTGCCCACTCAGTTGCCGCCCGGCGCGACGGATGACTGTCGACGGCTGAACGCCAGCACGAAGTAGGTCCTTGGATCGCCGTCTGCCGGGTTCTTCCTGGCCAGTACCTCGGTGACGAACCCGGCCTGCTCTGCAAGCTCCACCGTATCATTGAGCTCCGGGTAATTCGCCTTGGTCATTAGGATTCTCCCGCCGGGTTCAAGGTGACGGGGCGCCTCGGCAAAGAAGGCCCTGTGGGTCTCGAAACCGGAGTCCCACTGCGCCGCCTCGACCGCGTCCCTGGCCACTTCGCTTCGGCCAGGCAGGTTGGCAATGATCGTCTCGAACTTCTCGGTTTCGGCGATCGCCGAGAACCCATCTGAAAGGCGCACGTCGATGGAGCCTTGAAGTCCGTGGCGCTCCACGTTCACGCGCGCGTTGCGAACGGCGTTCTGGTTGAGGTCGACCGCAAGTGCGCTGACGGCACCGCGAAGCACGGCAAAGATGGCGAGAACGCCTGAGCCGGTTCCCATGTCGAGAACCGAGCTCCCGGGTGCGACATCCAGGGAATTTATCGTGAGCCTCGTGTCGCCCCGCGGCGGAAAGACGTTTGGAAGTACGGTGAAGTTCTTCCCGCAACACTCTACGGCCAATCCATTTTTCGGCACCTCGCGCCACGACTTCTGCTGGGCGATCTGCTTCCTGGTCACAATCTCCAGGTCGGCCGGGCCGAGTGTTTGAAAGCGCGCCATGGCGGTTGTTCCAGCAGATCAGCCGTTCGCTGGGAGCCCGACGGCCTGCCGGCGTGCGAGACCATAGGGCGAGCCGTGACTTGGCCGTTTCACGGTGCCGGCGGCAGCTTGCTTAGGTGGCCGCGCTTGACGAAGAGCCGGCAGCCGGACTCGCTGACCAGTTCCGAGGCCCGGCCAATGGGATTCCGCAGCCAGGTGCCTTCGCCGTACTGCCCGTGGTCGTCGCCGCAGTTCCCCTCAATGACATAGATCTCCTCGCCGCCGGGCAGTTCTCGCGCCGGCAGGGAAGCGCCGGGTGCGAGGCGGTAGAGCGCGTTGCTCTCGGCCTCGAACTGGTGGAGCGCCATGACCTCGACACCCTCCTGGTCGCCGGGCTGCCAGAGGTCCTCCCGGGTCATGTCGATGTTCACGAAGGCCTGGTCCTCGGGGTGCATCCACCAGAGCTTGACCAGGATTACCGCGCCCTCGTCGGAGCGCGGCTCGTGGCGCGAGCCGACGGGATTGCGCACGTAGCTGCCGGTCGGGAAGTCGCCGCTGTCGTCGTTGAAGGTCCCTTCGAGGACCAGGTACTCCTCGCCGCCGCCGTGGGTGTGGGGCGTGAAATGGCTGCCGGGCGCATAGCGCACGATTGAGGTGACCCGGGCGACCTCCTCGCCGTCCCGCTCCAACATGCGGCGCTCGACACCGGCCAGGGGCGAGGGCACCCAGTCGAGGCTGCGGCTGTCCACGACGGCGCGCTGGGAAACATCGGCGTTGATCTTCATGGCGGGTTCTCCGGATCTTTCGCGGGCGGGCGCCCTGGACATGGCGTCGATCAGTGCGATCTGCTACCCCCGGAGTGTTCCCGGGTTCCTTCCGAAATCCAACCGTCCGCGTCCCAGGTCAGGAGGCTCCATGGCGCTCGAAACCCTGTTGTTCTTCATCATCGCGCTAATCGTGGGCGCCGGCTATCCCATCCAGGCAGGCGTCAACGCCACCTTGGCTCAGTTCCAGGGCCATCCCTTGTTGGCCGCCTTCACCAACACCATGGTTGCGAGCCTTGTCCTTCTGGTCGTCATGCTGATTTTTCGGGTGCCCCTGCCGCCGGTCGGCGCGATCGCGGCGGCGCCCTGGTGGGCCTGGACCGGCGGCTGCCTCGGCGGCATCTTCGTGCTCAGCGCCCTGGTGATCGCGCCGAAGCTGGGCGCCGCCGCTTTCATCTCGACCACCATCGTCGGCACCATGACCGCCTCGCTGCTGATCGACCACTACGGCCTTCTGGCCTACCGGGTCCAGCCGGTCACCACACAGCGGTTGATCGGCGCCGGCCTGGTGATCGCCGGCATGATGCTGATTCAGTGGCGGCGCTGACCGGAGCCGGGGAACGAAGGTCCGGATCAGCGGTGATCACGCGCCGCGGCTGAGTCGGTCGGCCAGCTTGAGCAGGCTCGGCAGCCGATGAGGGCCGCTCATGCGCGCGACCGCTTCGGCGGCCTCCCGCGCGGAAAAACCGGCGGCGGTGACGAAGAGGGGACGCTCGCTACGGCCGCGCAAGACCGCCTCGGCGTGACGGCTGCCGGCGAAGGGCCGCTTGGCGACGCCGACCACGGGCACCGCCGCGCCGAGCGCGTCGAAGAGGTGGGCGCCCAGGCCCTTGCGGCCGTGCTCGTCGAGATGGACGTAGCCGTCGATGACGACGATCGATGGGCGGGCGGAGAGGCTCGAGAGAAACGCCACGATGCAAGGCAGCTCCCGCAGATAGAAAGCTCCCGGCTGGTAAGCGGCGGCCGTTTCGTCCTGCTCCAGCACGTGGGTGGACAGGGGCTCCGCGTCGGTCCACCGGCGAAACAGCACGCCCGCGGTCCGGGCTGTCCGCGCGCCGTAGTGGGTGTCGGTAGCGAGTATCACGACGGTCCAACCTGGCCGCTATGGGTGACGCCGCCCAATGCCACGCTTCTTGACGCCATGGCAAGGCGTTGGGAGGCTGATGCTTGTCTAGCTGGGGACGGATGCACCGTGGCACGCGCTCTTCGCATCGGCCTTTTCTCGACGGCCCTGGTGCTTCTCGCCGGGGTGGCGGGCGGCCTCTATGTCTTCAGCCTTGTGACCAGCGATCATCTGGAATTCCAGGACGGCGGCCTCACCTACGCGATCGTCGTGAACAGCAGGACCGTCTCCGAATGGCCACGCGACGAGCCTGCGCGCTTCTCGTACAGCGCCAGGGATGGCACGGCGCCGGCCGTCATCATCTTGAGCTACCAGAGCCAGGATAGTGTCTCGGACCTGATGCAGAAGATTCGGGACCATTGCCGGACGAATGGATTTGCCTGGATCCCCGAGGACTGGTTTCTCCCGGACACCGTGATGGCCTGCGACGCCGAAGACTACCGCATCGAGGTTGCGCTGGAGAAACAGGGCGGCCGCAACGGCGTGCGGGTCAACTTCCTGGAGCAATAGCCGGCGCTTGCGGTCAATCCTCCAGACCCCCTCCGCAGCCCATGCGCCGCACCGGATAGGGCTCGGCCGCGAAGCAGGCGCAGTACTCGGCGACCAGGGGCTCGAGCTGCCGGGCCGCGGCCTTCTGCGGCTCGGTCGCCTGGTTGAGGCGGTCCTGGGTCTCGCGCACCTCGGCGATCAGCTTGTCCAGGTCGATCGTCGTGAAGCGCCGGTTCTCGTAGACCAGGCTGCCGCCGATCATGACGCTCTCGACCGAGCCGCCGTCGTCGCAGTGGACCAGCTGGTTGACCGGATCGTTGAGCGGCACATAGGCGAGGTCGTCGAGGTCGAGGAACACGATGTCGGCCTTGAAGCCCGGCGCCAGGCGGCCGAGCTGGTGCTGGCGCCCCATGGCGCGGGCGCCGCCCTGGGTGGCCATCTCGAAGACCCGGTCGGTGGTCAGCCAGTCGTTGACGTCGTGCGACTGGACCCGCGAGACGAAGGAGGCCAGGCGGGCGGCCTCGAACATGTTCTGGTTGTCCGACGAGCTCGAGCCGTCGCTGCCGACCGCCAGGTTGACGCCGGCCCGGTCGAGCAAGTTCAGGGGCGGCAGGCCCGAGCCGAGGCGCAGATTGCTGCCCGGGTTGGTCGCCACGCTGGCGCCCCGGTCGGCGAGCAGAGCCACGTCGTCCTCGTCCAGCCAGATGCCGTGGGCCGCGGTGAAGCGCTCGTTGACCAGGCCGAGGGCCTCGCAGTAGGCGGTCAGGCTCCGCCCGTAGCGGCGCCGTCCTGACAGCGCCTGGATCTTGGATTCGGCGAGATGGGTGTGAACAAATGCGCCGAACTCATCGGCCAGGGCGCCGCAGGCACGCAGGAAATCCTCGCTGCACAGCAGGGGGATGGTCGGGGCCAGGGCGAAGTCGACCCGGTCCCGGTCGAACGGCCAGTCGCGCAGCAGGTGCCGACAGTTCTCTATCATCGGCTCGAAGGTTCCGCCGCGGAACCTCGACACCTCGTCGCGCAGTGCCGCGGGAAGGCCCTCCACCAGGCCCGGCACGGCGTCGTAGAAGCTGATATCCGCCATCATGGGAGCGATCAGCGCCCGCATGCCGATGTCGCGGTAGGCCCTGGCCACCGCGCCGATCCCTTCCGGGGTGGGCATGGGGATCTCGTTGGTCAGGTCGTAGGCCGCGGTGCATCCGCGCCGGATCATCTCGGCCGCGTTCAGCAGTGTGGCGGCGTAGCGGTCCTCGTGGGAGCGGCCGCCGGTGATCCAGTAGCTGGCGTTGAGCAGCAGTTCCAGCGACCAGCGGTCGCCCCGGCCCTTGCCGAGGGAGCCGTGGCCGTGGGTATGGGCGTTGATCAGGCCGGGGATCAGCAGCCGTCCCTCGGCGATGACCGAGCGCGCGTCCTCGGGCGCGGCCAGGCCCGGCGGCCCGATCTCGCGGATCGTGTCGCCCTCGATCAGGATGTCCGCCGGTTCCGCCGTGCGGGCCCTGTGATCGAGTAGGCGCCCGCCGCGGATCACGAGCCGGTCACGCGTCATTGGCCGCCTCCTCAGGCCGGCTGCTGCTGCGTGATGCAGTGGATCGCGCCGCCGCCCGGCGCGATCGCCGTAACGTCGACCTGGACCACCGTTCGCCCGGGAAAGGCGGCGGCTACGGCGTCCCGCGCCCGTGCGTCGCCCGGCACGCCGTAGCCCGGCAGGATCACGGCGCCGTTCGCCAGGTAGAAGTTGATGTAGGAGGCGCAGAAGACGTCGCTCGTCGGCTCTGCCTCGTCGGCGTAGTCGATCGGCAGGATCTCCAGCTTGCGGCCCTTGGCGTCGACCGCGTTCTCCAGGGCCTGGCGGTTCTCCGCCAGGACCGCGTGGAAGGGATCGCTGCGATCCCTGGCGCTCTCCATCAGCGCCACCCCGGGGCGCGCGAAGCAGGCCAACCCGTCGACATGGCCGTCGGTCTCTTTTTCGTCGGGGTCGCCCGGCAACCAGATCAGCTTCTCCGCGCCCAGCGCCCAGAGGATCTCGCGCTCGGCCTCTTCCTTTGACCAGCCGGGATTGCGGTTGGCGTTGAGCACGCAGGACTCGGTGGTCAGAACCGTGCCCTCGCCGTCGACATGCAGCGCGCCGCCCTCCAGGAAGAGGGGCGACTGAAAGCAGCGCGCCCCCAGGTGATCGAGGACGCGCCCGGCCAGGAGGTTGTCCTGGTCGTAGGGCTCGTGCTTCACCCCCCAGGCATTGAACCGCCACGAGGTGCCGGCGAGGGCGCCGGACTCCCGGTGCTTCAGGAAGGTCGGTCCGCTGTCGCGGGCCCAGGCGTCGTCGATCGTTATCGGCAGGATCTCGACGCCGGGCCCGCAGAGCCGGCCCGCGGTGTCGGCGGCCTCCGGCGTCGCCACCATGGTGACCGGTTCGAAGCGCGCGATCGCTCGTGCCACCTCGGCGTAGCCGTGCTGCGTGCGCTCCAGGTCCTGGACGAGGTCCACCCTGTGCGGCCAGGCCATCCAGCAGCGCGCGTGGGGCTCCCACTCGGCCGGCATGGCGTAGCCGGCGTCGAGCGGGTTCTGCGCTTCACCGGGCTTCTCGATCTGGGTCATCTCATCCGCCCTCGCTGACGGCTTCAGCGTAACACGCTTGCCCCGCGCCGTCCGATGCTTCAGGTCCGGTCCAGCGCGGCCGCCCGCCGCGCCTTGCCGGCCGTCGCCAGCTGGTTCTCCCGGTAGGCCATGTAGCTGGCGCTGGCGAAGATCATGGCGCCGCCCAGCCAGACGAAGAGGTTGGGCACCTCGGCGAAGATCAGGAAGCCGAGCAGCGCCGCCCAGATCAGCTTCAGGAAGTCGAAGGGCATGACGACATTGGTCTCGGTCTCCTTGAGGGACTGGGTCACCGCGACCTGGCCGAGGGAGCCGAGAGTGCCGATGACCAGGAGCCAGAAGAGCTGTTCGAGATCCGGCGCGGTCCAGACGAAGAGGGCCGGGCCGAAGGAGAGCAGCGACAGCAGGATGCTCATGTAGAGCGTGATCGTCATGCTCGATTCCGTGCGGCTCAAGACCTTGATCATGATCAGCACGCCGCCCCAGAGCAGCGCGGAGGCGAGGGCGAGCAGCGTGCCCGGGTCGGTCGGCGCCAGGCCCGGCCGCAGGACGACCAGGGTGCCCGCGAAGCCGACCACGATGGCGATCCAACGGCGCAGGCGGAAGGTCTCGCCGAGCACCAGGAGCCCGAGCAGCGCAGCGAAGATCGGCGCGGTGAAGGCCAGCGCCGTGACCTCCGCCACCGGGGTCAGGCTGAGCGCGGTGAAGAAGGCGAACATGGCGATCACGTTGACCACCGCCCGCAACCAGTGAAGGCTGTGGCGCGCCTGGCGCAGCGGCGTCAGGCCGTAACGCAGGATCCAGGGCAGGAAGACGAGCGTGCCGAAGAGGTTGCGGAAGAACGAGATCTGCAGAGGGTCGATCTCCGCGGCGAGAAAGCGGACCAGGATATGCATGGTCGAGAAGGCCAGCGTCGAGGCCACCATCAAGACGATCCCGCGGATCGAGCCGGTCGCTCCCTGCCAGAATCTGGCCCAGAAGCTCGCGGTCCGGCGGAGCACGGCCCGGCCTCGGGACGCGCGGGGCCCGACTAGGCCGGCCGCGCGTCGGCCACCGGCAGGCGGGTCTCGGCGACGCCCAGGCAGTCGGCGCCGTCGCGCATGACGATCTGCGGGTTGGCGAAGTAGTTGGGCGAGACCTTCGCTTCGGCCCACTCCGCCGGCCGCCGTGCTTCGACCGCGTCGAAGACCGCCTGGGGCAGGCGCCGGTCGACCTGGACCTTCGCGCCGCCGTCGACATTGAGGCGCGGCGTCGCCACGGCCTGCTCCAGGGACAGCCCGCCGTCCACCAGGAACGACGTAAGCTGGAAGACCGCTGGCAGGATGCGCCGGCCGCCCGAGGCGCCGAGGGCGAACCAGGGTTCGCCGTCCCGGGTCACGGCGAGCGGCACCATGTTGCTGAGCGGAGCCACGCCCGGCGCGATCGAGTTGGGCCGTCCCGGCTGCGGATCGAACCACATGACGCCGTTGTTCATGAGGACACCGCTGGACGGCAGCAGGACCTTCGAGCCGAACAACGAGAGCAGGGTGTTGGTGAGCGCCACCATGTTGCCGGCGCCGTCGATGACCGAGAGGTGCGTGGTCGACCCCCGGCCGGAAGCGTCGCCGTCGTGGCCCATGGTCTCGAGACGTTCGGCGTAGGCGCTGGAGAGCGCCTCGGCATAGGCCGCGTAGGCCTCCGCGCCCGGTGCGCCGGCGGCGAGGGGCGGCAGGGCGCCGAGGGCCGCGGCGAAGCTCGGACCCGCATTGAGGCCCGGCGGCAGGTGGATCTCGGCGTCGCCGCGGCGCACCACCAGGGGGTCCTGCACCACGGCGCGATAGGCCGCGAGATCGGCCGCCGTGACCCGTGAGCCGGCCGCGGCGAGGTCGTCGGCCAGGGTGGCCGCCAGCGCGCCCTCGTAGAAGTCCCGGTGCCCGGCGCGGGCGAGCTGCTCCAGGCTGCCGGCCAAGGCGCCCAGGTCGAGCCGGCCGCGCCCGGACTCCGGCACCCGCGGCGGCAGCCCGCCCGGCAGGTAGACCCGCGACGCCGCCTGGTTCTCGATCAGGTCGTGGGCCTCGCCCGCGACCTTGAGGGTGGTCCACCAGGTGACCGGGTGGCCCTCCTTGGCGAGCCCGATGGCCGGTTCCAGAACGGCGCGCCAGGGCAGGGAGCCAAAACGCTCGAGGGCGACAGCCAAGCCGTCGACGCTGCCTGGAACGGCGATCGAGAGCGGACCCTTGACGTTGCGGTTTTCCTTTACCGCCGGCCAGCCGAAAAGATCGGCATCGGTGCCGCCGCCCGAAAGCAGATAGTCCGAGGGATCCAGCCCGGCGGGCGCGACCATCGCGAAGTTGACGATCTTCGAGCGCCGTTCGGCGGCGCGATAGACCGTCATGTAGCCGCCGCCGCCGATCCCGCTCATCCAGGGCTCGAGCACGCCGAGCGCCAGGGCCGTAGCGACGGCCGCGTCGACCGCGTTGCCGCCGTCGCGCAAGACGGCGGCGCCGATCTCGGCCGCTTCGGCGTGCTGCGCCGCGACGACACCGCGGGGCGAGCGGACCACGGCCTTCGAGATCCGCCAACGCTCTTCCCTGCCGTCCATCGCCCGTCCCCCTCGCAGCGCGTTCAAGTCACCCCGACGTTATCCAAGTCGTCGGCCCAAGAACAGCAGTTCGCGGCCCTGCCAGGGCCGGACCAGCGCTTCGGTCAGCCCGAGCCGGCGATAGAATTCGGCGTTGCGGGCGTCGGGCGCGGTCACGACGTGGACCCCAGCCACTTCGCGCTCGCGACAGGTCGCGACGAAAGCCCCGGCGAGCCGCGAGCCGAGACCGCGCGACCGGAATGTCGGGTGGAGGTTGATATGGAAGTGCGCGGGAAAGGCCGCGAAGCGGTCATCGAACAGTCCGTAGTGGGGCAGGTCGCGATAGAGACGGTCGGCGGCGGCGCTGTCGAGGCATCCCGTCAGGTATCCGGCCAGGCGGCCGTCCGGCGCAACGGCAAGGAGAAAATGCTCCGCCGCCTGCTCCCGGTAGTATCCGGTCCAGCGCCGGAGGAAATCCGCCTTTTCCTCGGCCGACCGGAAGCGCTTTCTGGAAGATGCCAGAAAGAATATCTCCGCGACCTCGGCCCAGCGGTCCTTCGCCTCGTCCGGCAGGGGGCGAAACACCACCTCCTCGATGGTGTGCTCGGGGTTAGGGCCGCTGCTCGGCATGGCGCGCAAGTCGCTCAAGTCAAAGGGATCGCTGCACGCCGTCGCGGCGCGCCGCGGGCCTCTCGATAGCATTCTGAAATCTGGCATGTAATTCATTTTCTGCTAGAATGTGCCGCAGGGGGAAGCGAGGCGCCGCGCCCGGCCAGAGCAGGGCGGGGTAGCGTGTGTCGTTTTCAGTGCTGGTTGGGTTGCGAGGATGTGAACAGGGGCAAGGGAGACGCTGCACCATGCGGATGCTAGCGGTTTGTGTGTTGTCATTGTCGGCCTTTGCCTTGACCGGCTGTCTGGGCCTCGAGACCAAGGGGCCGGAGGAAACGTCGGACAGGCCGATGACGGCGCCGGAGATCTTTCAGGCGCAGCCGGGTTTGACCCCCAAGGAACGGTGGAAGAAGGCTCTCGACCTCTTGCAGGTCGGCGAGGCGGGGCAGGCGCGAGCCGAACTGGCGGCTTATCTGAGGGAGCGCCCTGGCAGGAAGCGGGCCATCGATCTGATTGAGCAGATCGACAGCGACCCGGTCGCCTATCTCGGCGAGGACTATTTTCTCTACCGGATGGAGCGGGGCGACTCCCTCTCCATCGTGGCAAAGAGAATGCTCGGCGATCCGCTGAAGTTCCACGCGCTGGCCCGCTACAACGGTATCGAGAACCCGAGCAAAATGGTGGTCGGGCAGACGATCAAGGTGCCCGGAACGGAGCCGCCGGCCATGGAGAGCCAGGTAGCTGCGGTCGACGCGCCTGCCGTCGAAACCCTGGAGCCTGGAACCCCGCTGATAAGCGAGGAAGAGGCCGAGATGCTGGAGGCTGCCGACGAAGTGGTGGCGGCCGAGGGCTCGGCGTCTGGCCTGTCGGAGGCGGACTTCGCCGATACGGAACCGGGCGAAGCGGAGCTCCTCGAGACGGAGCCCTCCGAAACGGCGATCGGAGAAGCAGGGGCGGCGGACGATCAGAGCGCCTCCGAAGAGGGCATCGGGACGCAGGAGGCTTCCCTGGACTTCGGGACCGGCGTCGAAGGCGACGCAAACGGGGAGACCGACGAGACCAGCGCGAAGGCCGTGATCCTGGAGACCGATCCGCCGGGCGAGAGCGGGGCGGTCACGCTCGACCAGTTGATGACTCAGGCCGTCGAGAAGGCCCAGCAGGGCGACTTCGTCGGTGCCAGCGATACCTACGAAGAGGCGGTCAAGCAGTATCCCGACGCCTATTTCGTCAAGCAGCAGGCTGCGCTGAACTATCTGACCTACGCCGATACACTGGAAACCAAGGGCGATCGCGAGCAGGCCTCGGTGGTGCTGGTGCGGGCGCGCCAGCTGGACCCGCAGAACCAGGAGGTCGAGCAGCGCCTCGGGCGCTTCGCTAAGTTGGACGAGGCCGACGCCCTCTATCAGGAAGGGACCAGCTATCAGGCCAACGACGACGTGATCCAAGCCTACAAGTCCTACCAGAGGGCGGTCGATGTGGTTCCCGATCACTCACTGGCCAACAAGAAGCTGCTCGTGCTCACCCCGGTCGTCGCCAAGGAGTATTACCGCAGGGGCCTGAGGGCTTTTCAGCGGCAGGAGCTGGACGAGGCGATCGCCATGTACGACGAGTGCCTGACGGTCGATCCGGGCTTCGCGTCCTGTTCCGTCAAGCGGCTGGAGACCGTCGAGCTTAAAGAGAGTCTGGGGACCGTCCCCGATTGAGGTGCTGCGGAAGTCGCGCTCTCGACCGTCAGTTTTCGGACGGGATATCCGATAGGGTGTCCTGGATTTTGTAGGCTTTATCCAAGTAGCTGCGCGCCCGAAGATGGGAAGGGTCGTATTCCAGGCTCTCTTCCCAGTAGTCGATCGCCTGTCCGATGTCGCTCTTGAAGACCTTCACGCCCTCCTCGTAGGCCTGCTGCGCCAGTTTGGCGCTGGCGTCGTTCAGGGCGGCCTGGGTCAGGGGATCGGCGACCTTGGCATAGTCTGCCGAGGCCCGCAGGTGACTGACCGACTCGCGAAGTTTGCCGTCCTGATAGTAGGCGATTCCGACCTGGCGATGGGTTTCCGCCAGGAGATCCCGCGCGGTGCCGTCCTTGGGGAAGCGCTGGAGATGGGTCTTCAGCCGCGGGATGGCGGCCAGATGGTTGCCGTTCTTGGCCAGGTCGATGGCGGTCTCCAAGGATTCCGCGCGCGCGGCTTCCATCGCCCGGTCGGCGTCGACCGAACGTGCCGCGAGCTGCGTGCCGCGCTCGGCCTCGTCGTCCGCATCGAGCGGCGGCGATTCCTGAAACTGGGCGCCGTCGATGATCTCCAGGGCGGCCGCACTCCGGCCCTTTGTCCTTCTTTCTCCGGCCGCCGCCGGGGTGACGGGAGGCGCCGGCCGCTCGCTCGATGTGACGGGCGGGGCCGGTCGAGCAGCCGTCGGCGGTTGGGCGTAGGCGATCCTCGGGCGGTTGCGCCGGACCTGGGCGGCCTCCATGGCCTGCAGACCCGCCCGCGCCTCTTCGTTCAATCCGTCGTACGCCAGCACCTCGAGGAAAGCTGCCTTGGCGGCCTTCGCCTGCCGCTTGGCGACCGCCTTGCGGCTCCGCTTCAGCGCCTCTTCGACCCGGCGGTCGCGCTCGGCCTCGAGGGCCTTCCGCTTGATGCTGTAGGTAGCGTTGTCACCGTCGAGCAGCTCCAGAATTCGCCATTGCTGCACGGCCGCCATCAGATCGCCCTCGCTGGCCAGCCGCTCTGCGCGCGCGGCGCGCGCTTCCAGCGCGGAAGGTTCGCTGCCGTTCGACATGACTATCTCGGGCAGGGGCTCCGGCTGGGCGCACCCGAAAGCCAGCAGCAGCGGCAGCAGAATGACGTCGAAACGGCGTCGTGGAGGCGTCATTTCAGCGAGATCTTCTCGAACGTCTGCAGCCGTCTGGCGAAGGTCTTGAGACTGTCCCCGCAGTAGATCTGTGTCCGCCTCAGGACCAGCGGGTGTGCGAAAGTCGGGTTGCCGCCACGGGTTACCGTCGCGGCCAAGGTGTATCCCGCCTCCGCCGCGGCTTCGATGACGATCTCGTTCTCCGCGCCGTAGGGGTAGGAGAAGGTGTGGATCGGCAGGCCCAGCTTGCGTTTGATCAATTCGGCCGGATGGCGAAGCTCCATCGCCAGCCGCTTCCGGTAGGCCTTCTCGCTCTCGCCCTCGAGGCGCAGGGTCAGGTCGCTGTGGGTCTTGGAGTGCGGCTGGATATCGATCAGACCCGTATCCACCATCTCTCTCATCTCTTTCCAGGTCAGACCGGCGCCGGCACCGACGAAATCGGAATAGACGAATATTGTCGCCGGGTAATCGAAACGCTTGAGGACCGGAAAGGCGATCTCGTAGACCGACTTGTAGCCGTCGTCAATCGACAGGATCACCGATCTGCGCGGCAGGCTCACATTGCCCGCCATGAAATCCGCCAAGTCCTTGAAATCGATCACCCGGAAGCCGCGGTCGCGCAGATAGGCCATTTGCGCGACGAAGGCGTCTTCGGAGACCGCGAGCCTGCCGCAATCGGACTTGCCCGGGGTGAAGCGGTGGTAGGTCAGGATGGGTATCTTCTGAAATCCGCCGTCGAACATGCCGGCCTTGCTGATCGGCTTCAGCGGGATCACCACTTCCTCGCCCGCCTTGACGCGCCGAATGCCGTTCAGCTCGGCGATAACCCAGCCCTTTTTTTCATCGCCGAGATACTGGGCGGCCAGCGATCCGAGGGTATCGCCGCTGCCCGCCGTCAGGACCAGGAAATCCGAGTTCTTGGCGATCACGTCCTGGTCGAAGGGGCTGCGCACGCAGGCGGACAGGACGCCGAGCAGTGCGACAGCGAGCCACAGCCGCGCGGCACCCAATGGCCGGGACAACCGGCCGGCGGCCGGCCGCGGGCGGACGGTTCCGAGCGTTCCCGTCACTTCGTCAGGCCGCCGACCGGGGCTGGGTTTCTTCGTCATCACGTGCTTCCAGCGCAGCCGCCATTCGGTTGAATTCCGCATAGGCCTCGCCCAATTCATCGTTCCTCTGCTCCGAGATGCGGCAGTCGTAGTTGCCCGTCGCGATCTGCTCCATGGCGGTGCACAGCGACTTGATCGGCCGCGACAGCAGTCTCGCCAGGACGTAGGACACCAGGCTGACCGCGAGCACGGTGACCAGCGCCAAGGCGATCAGCAAGAGCCGGGTCGTGTCTACGACACTCTGGAGCGGCGTGCGGGACAGGCCCAGGCGGATCTTGCCGACCTGTTTGCCCGTGAAGAGGATCGGCGTTTCGAAGTCGAGCACCTCTTCCCCGCTCGATAGCTGCGCCAGGCCGGCCCGCATGGTCCCGTCCGGGTCTTCGTACAGCAGCTCGGTGACCTCCGGCCCGCTGTACTTCTGGTCGAGCCACTCCTTGTGCGTGGCGCCGCGGACCACGCCCAGGTGGTCCATGACCGCGAGGTAGACGAAGGTCTCCCGCTCCATCGCCTCTTCGACGAAGGTCTCGATCGTGATCCAGTCCTGTTGGAGGACCGGCACCGCGGATTCAGTGGCGATGAAGGTGGCGAGCGATGTGCCAGAGTCGACCGCGAACTGGCGCAGCGAATGGCTCTGCCGAGATTCGATAAAGTAGACGCTGACCGCCATCGTCAGGGCGACCAGACCCGCCATCACCAGCGACCAGCGGACCCGGATCGGGATAATCCTGTGGCGTTCCTTGTCCTTGGACAGCTCTTCGAGGACCTGCTGTTCGTGGCGCAGCGCCCGGGCAAGCTCGTCGCCGCTTTGGAAGCGGCGCTCCGGCGACTTGGCGAGCAGCTTCCCGATGATGTGCTGCAGACCCGCCGGCAGGCCCGGCGCGCTCTGGCCCAGCGGTTCGGGCTCGTCGCGGGTGATCTTGTAGAGCAGCGTCGCCATGGAATCGCCCTCAAAGGGCTTCTGGCCACTGCACATCTGATACAGGACGACGCCGACCGAGAAGAGGTCGGAGCGGCCGTCGACCTTCTGTCCCATGACCTGCTCCGGCGACATGTATTGCGGCGTTCCCAAGACCGTGCCCACCTGGGTCTGCTGGGCGTTAGGATCGTCGATGTGGGCGATCCCGAAATCGGCGATTTTGATCGTTTCGCCGTCTGCCAGCACCATGATGTTGCTCGGCTTGATGTCGCGGTGGACCACCCCGTGGTTGTGCGCGTAGTCCAGGGCGTCGGCCAGCTGGATGCCGATCGAGAGGACCTTTTCCATCGGGACGGGCGTGCCGGGCTCGAAGACCTCGCCAAGCGGCGAGCCGGTCACCAGCTCGATGATGATGTAGGGTCGATTGTCGATCTGGCCGATGTCGTAGACCGTCACGATATTGGGATGGGAGAAGGCGCCGGCGGCCTTCGCCTCGCGCATGAAGCGCTCGACGTAGCTGTCGTCGAGACACCATTCCTTCTTCAGGATTTTCAGCGCCAGCTC
>JASJEC010000071.1 GCA_030064845.1 Kiloniellales bacterium | reverse complement strand
GCCGGAGGCGATCCATCAAACCCGGTGAATCTGCTCTAAACTTATGCTGTAGAGCGGATTCACATATTTAGGTGGCAACCACCAAGTGGTTCCACCTAAACATGATCCGCTCTAGACGAACGACACCTTCACCTTGTCGCCTTGTCTCCAGAGAATCCGGCAGTCGTATTTTTCGCTCGGTGCGATCTTCAAGGTGAAGCAATCCGGCAGATCTTTGAGGTGCAGGGGCAACCGGACGTCTGCGCCGCTATGGGACAGCTTCAGAACCATGCCGTTGACGGCGCTGTCGCCGAACTCGATCTCGCAGGCCCTGATGCCCTTGGCCTGCCGGCGGCGCTCTCTCGTGACAGTCTCGCTCCTGGCGGCCCTGACGACAGGCTCCCTTTCCTCCGCCTGTTCGGGCTGAGCGAACAGCTGTTTGAAGGGTTCGATCAGTGCGTTCCAGAAGTCCCGTGGCATCGCATCACCTCGTGTCGTGGGAGCGCTTGCCTACGCCTCTGTTCTTGTCGCCGATCGGTTCTGGCAAGTGAAGTGGACGGCCGAGGACCGACGGACTGGGATTACGTTGAAGCAACAGACCTAAAAATCCGAAAAAACAAATGGTAAAATCAGCGCCGTTACAATGTTCCCACAATTCTTTTCATGGGAATAATTGCCAAGCGGTATTTCGAAGCACTCTGCTTGCCGGAAATATGGCAATCAATTCAAAAACACAATACACGGCTTCGGCGACGCCCGGGCGCAGCTGTCTCCAGCTACGCCCGGGGGTTCTTGCCGGGATCAGGCGAGGTCGAAGCGGTCCGCGTTCATGACCTTCGTCCAGGCCGCAACAAAGTCCTGCACGAACTTTTCCTTGCTGTCGTCCTGAGCATAGACCTCGGCATAGGCCCGGAGGATCGAATTGGACCCGAAGACGAGGTCAGCACGGGTCGCGGTCCACCTGATCTCGTCCGTCTTGCGATCGCGGACCTCGTAAAGGTTGTCGGCGCTCGGCGTCCACGCATACTGCATGTCCGTCAGGTTCACGAAGAAGTCGTTGGTCAAGACGCCTTCGCGATCGGTGAACACGCCGTGGCCGGTGCCGCCGTGGTTGGTGCCGAGAACGCGCATGCCGCCGATAAGCACGGTCATCTCGGGGGCCGTCAGCCCCAGGAGCTGCGTGTGGTCGAGCATCAGCTCCTCGGCGGTTACGACATAGTCCTCCTTAAGCCAGTTGCGGTAGCCGTCGGCCAAGGGTTCCAGCGGCTCGAAGGACCCGGCATCGGTTATCTCGTCGGTGGCATCGCCGCGCCCCGGTGCGAAAGGCACATCGACGTCGAAGCCCGCGGCCTTGGCCGCCTGCTCGATGCCGACATTACCGGCCAGGACGATCATGTCCGCCACGCTGGCGCCGGTCTCGGCCGCGATGGGCTCGAGCACGGCCAGGACCTTGGCGAGACGCTCGGGCTCGTTGCCTTCCCAGTCGTTCTGCGGGGCCAGCCGGAGGCGCGCGCCGTTGGCGCCGCCACGCATATCCGAACCGCGGAACGTGCGGGCGCTGTCCCAGGCGGTCGCGACCATATCGCCGATCGAAAGACCGCTCGCCGCGATCTTCGCCTTGGCGGCATCCACGTCATAGTCGGTCGAGCCGGCCGGCACCGGGTCCTGCCAGATCAGGTCTTCCTCGGGAACGTCGGGACCGACGTAGCGCACCTTCGGCCCCATGTCCCGGTGCGTGAGCTTGAACCAGGCCCGCGCGAAGGTGTCCTTGAAGTAATCGGGATCCGCGCGGAACTTCTCCATGATTTCGCGATAGATCGGGTCCATCTTCATCGCCATGTCGGCATCGGTCATGATCGGCATGCAGCGAATCGAGGGGTCCTCGACGTCGACCGGCATATCCTCTTCGGCGATCTCGACCGGCTGCCACTGCCGGGCGCCGGCGGGGCTCGTCCCAATCTCCCACTCGTGATCGAGCAGCATGTCGAAATAGCCCATGTCGAACTTGGTCGGATGGGTCGTCCAGGCGCCTTCGAGGCCGCTGGTGACGGCGTAGCGCCCCTTGCCCGACTTGTTCGGATTATGCCAGCCGAGTCCCTGCTGCTCGAGGGGCGCTCCTTCCGGATCCGGGCCCAGAAGGCTCGCATCGCCGTTGCCGTGGGTCTTGCCCACCGTGTGACCGCCGGCGGTCAGGGCGGCGGTTTCCTCGTCGTTCATCGCCATGCGCGCGAAAGTTTCGCGAACCGCCTCCGCCGTCTTCATCGGATCCGGCTTGCCGTTGACGCCTTCCGGATTGACGTAGATCAGGCCCATCTGCACCGCCGCGAGGGGATTGACGAGTGAGGTCTCGTCGTTGGCGTCGGTGTAGCGGTCCTTGGCGAGCCACTCCTTCTCCGATCCCCAATAGATGTCCTTCTCGGGGTGCCAGATATCCGCCCGGCCGAAGCCGAAGCCGAAGGTCTTAAGACCCATCGATTCGTAGGCGATGTTGCCGGCCAGAATCATGAGATCGGCCCAGGAGATCTTGTTGCCGTACTTCTTCTTGATCGGCCACAAGAGCCGGCGGGCCTTGTCGAGGCTGGTGTTGTCCGGCCAGGAGTCGAGCGGTGCGAAGCGCTGGTTGCCGGTGCCGGCGCCGCCGCGGCCATCCGCGACCCGGTACGACCCGGCGGCGTGCCAGGCCATGCGGATCATCAGGCCGCCGTAATGGCCCCAGTCGGCAGGCCACCAGTCCTGGCTGTCGGTCATCAAGGCGTGGAGGTCCTTGTTGAGCGCGTCGAAGTCCAGCTTCTTGACCTCTTCGCGATAGTTGAACTCCTTGCCCAGCGGATCGGTCTTGGTGTCGTGCTGATGCAGGATGTCGAGGTTGAGGGCGTTCGGCCACCACTCCATGACATCACTGCCGATGGCCGTATTCCCGCCGTGCATTACCGGGCACCTGCCTTCTACTTTCGCGTCCATGATTTCCTCCGATCGTGGATAGGCTCACCCGCTCTGCGTGGATCGCCTTCTTGTGCCAAGGGGACTGGAATTAGAATCGTTCTAAAAAGACATTCTGCTATGGCATCCACCTGCGTCAAGCTGATTCACACGAAAAGTAGGAGCCATTTGATCCGGGAGAAGTTCGCCGGGCCGATCCGGGGGCGTTAACCTTCGGATTCAGCCCCGCGACGTTGCGGGTCCGGCTATCGGGTTCTGCAGCAAGGGGCCTGGCTTCATCCCGGCGAAAACCTCTCGTTGATCTGAAGCATAGCGTCGCGGCGGTGGTCCGTCTCATTCTCCCGCTGGTCAGCAGGCGCCCGGCCTGCTCGCGCAATGGGATGGAGCCTGGAGGACGACAGGCATGGGTCGCGGCGACCTCGGCACGCGCGGAGGAACCCTCCTTGGATGCAAGGATCATCATATCGGCCAGCCTGTCCCTGCTGCTGCTCGGCGCTTGTGCGATGGCGCGTACGGGGGAGGACCGCTTCTCTTACACGCCTTCGGTCAGCGTTGAAGGAGCAGACTATGACTACTGCGACGCGCAGGCGCGCGCCGCGGCCAGTCGCGCCCTTGCCGAGGTGTCGGATGAGGCGGAGACCTTCGCGTTGATGACCGGCGCCCTCGGCGCCTGGATGTCGGTTGAGTACGGCCTCTCGGTGGAGCAGAGCGCCTACAACGAGGCCTTCGACGACTGCCTGCGGGACAAGGGGTACGAAATCGGGCAGTAGCGCTTCGGGCGCTAACGATCTGGTCCCGGTCCGCTCGGTCAGTGTCGCTGTCGATCCTCAAGGGGCGAGATGGGTGACTTCGCGGCGGAACGGCAGGGCGTCGCCGATCTCCGGCCCGTCCAGTTCGCGGGCGAAGCGGTGGCCGGCATAGGTGGCCCAGGCGATGGGGCCGGGCGCTTCGGCATCGCCGATCGCCTTGATCGAGCGGATGCCGTGATCCCGCCACGCCGGGCGGCGCGCCTTGAGGTCCTGCCAGACCTGATCGACGGGCGCCCGGCAGGTGACGAAAACGACGGCGTCACTCTCGATCTCGGCGGGCCGGCCGGAATAGACGCAAGAGGTCCGGACAGCGCCGGTGAGGATCTCGTCGACGCTTCGGTTGAGCACGATCTCGACGCCCATCTCCGCCAGTCGCTTGTGGATCTCGGCCTGTTCCAGCGTGTTCTGCGACCACTCAGAGACGAAGGCGGCCGGCGTGACGAGCGTGACAGCGGCGCCGTTCTGAACCAGGAGCTCGGCAAGGACCCCGCCCATGTAGTAGTGGTCGTCGTCGAAGAGGACGACCCGGCCGGAGGGCAGGCGGCCGTCCATCAGGTCGTCGGGCGTGTAGACATCGACGCCGGAGGCGACCGGCATCGGCACCACGTGATGGCGCGCCACACCATCGCGGCGCCAGCGCGACCCCGTGGCGATGGCGACGTGCTCGAAGCCGAATTCCAGAATCTCGTCGGCGCCCAGCTCGCTGTCGAAGTAGACCTCCACATTGGGCATCTGGCTGAGCTGGTACTGGCGGTAGTCCTGGACGCGGCCCCATTTCGACAGGCCCGGCAGCTTGGCCTCGCGCCGGACCCGGCCGCCGAGCTCCGTGCCGATCTCGGCCAGTGCCACCTGATAGCCGCGCAGGCCCAGCGCCCGGGCCGCCTCCATGCCGGCGGGACCCGCGCCAACCACCAGAACGCTCTCGGAGTCGCCCTGCGGGTTCATGCGCTCCGGGTGCCAGCCCTTGCGCCACTCCTCCATGAAGGTCGGATTCTGGGTGCAGCGCGAGATCGACATGGTCATGTCGCCGGTGATGCAGATGTTGCAGCCGATGCACTCGCGAATGTCCTCGACCCGGCCTTCCTCGATCTTCCTCGGCAGGAAGGGGTCGGCGATAGAGGGGCGCGCGCAACCGATCAGGTCGAGCAGACCGGACCGGAGCTGCTTGACCATGGTATCCGGCGAGGTGAAGCGCCCGACCCCGACGACGGGCTTGTCGGTCAGTTCCCGGATGCCGCGCACCAGGGCTTCCTGCGCGGCCTCCTCCTTGAAGCGCGAGGGGCCGGAGCATTCTTCCCATGTGCCGTGGGCCAGATCCCAGAGGTCGGGAAGGTCGCGGTGCATCTCGATGAAGTCGCGGACCTCGGCGTTCGAGAAGCCCAGATCCCCGATGGTCTCGTCCAGCGAGACCCGCAGGGTCAGGCCCATGGTGTCGCCCACCGCGTCGCGCAGGTCGGCGACGCATTCGCGGGCGAAGCGCGAGCGGTTCTCGAGGCTGCCGCCGTATTCGTCGTTGCGCTGATTGGTGGCGCGCGAGAGGAAGTGCTGGAAGATCCCGAAGCCGTGCGCCCCGTAGAGGCAGATCAGGTCGAAGCCGGCGGTTCGCGAGCGCTTGGCCGCGTTCACGAACCAGCGCCGCAGATCGCGGATGTCCTCCTTGTCCATGGCGCGCGCATGGACCGGGTCGTTGGTGAAGGTGCGGATCGGCAGCGCCGTGGGCGCCAGCGGCACCTCGCGCGTGTAGAGGTTCGGGCCGTTGATCCCAGAGTAGGCCAGCTGGATGCCGGCCAGCGCCCCGTGCTCCTTCATCTTCTCGGCCATCCGGGCGATGCCCGGGATGTCCTGGTCCTCCCAGAGCCGGAGCTCGATGAAGGGCGTAATCTCGGACGTGTGGTGCATTTCGCACTGCTCGGTGAAGACCACGCCCCAGCCACCCTCGGCCTTGACCCTGCGCATCTCGGCTGCGGCGGAGGGGTCGCGGTAGCCGCCGCCGTTGCAGTGCGGCACCTGATAGAAGCGATTCCTGGCCGTGACCGGTCCGATCTCCACGGGCTCGAACAGGATGTCGTAACGGGGATCGCGAGGCACGAGACGTCCTTTCGTTTTTCCGCGTTCAGCTCTCGGTCGGCAGGGAGGCGCTTCCGTCTCCGAGCTTCTCGATTGCGCGAAGGTCTTCGAGGGTGTTGGTGAGCGTCGGGCGCTCGACCGCCATCGGCTCCGGCACATCCGCGATCAGCAACGTGGTCTCGGGGCCGGCCAGGGCGATCGGCTCGCCGTCGGGGCCGGCGATCACGCTGCGACCGACATAGGTCAGGTCGCCCTCGACGCCGCAGTAGTTGCAGTAGGCCAGCGTCACGCCGTGGTCCAGGGCGCGCGCCGCGATGGTAATCCGGTTCACGTTGTCGAACGGCGGCATGTTCGCCGTCGGCACCAGGACGAGATCGGCGCCGTGGCGGGCGATCGCCCTGAGGTGCTCCGGGAACTCGATGTCGTAGCAGATCAGGAGGCCGATGCGGCGGTTCCGGAAGGGGAAGACGACGTAGGCGTCTCCCGGCGCGTAGAGGGACTTCTCCCGCGCCCCGAAGAGCTGCAGCTTGCGGTAGTTGGCCAGGAGACCGCCGTCCGGGCCGATGGCCACGGCGCTGTTGTAGGTGACGCCGCCGGCCCTTTCGGCCATGCCGATGACGAGGGCGACGCCGGCATCCCGCGCCGCCGCTCTCAGGCGCCCGACCCAGCCGCCGTCCAGCGGCTGGGCCTCCGGCGCCGGCACGTTGTATCCCGGGAGGAAGATCTCCGGGAAAACCGCGATGTCCGCGTTCATCGCCGAGGCGGCGGAAAGCGCGCTCTCCACCGCCTCGAAGGCCGCCGCCACGTCGCCGGCCGGCGACGGCCCCTGGTAGAGCGCCAGACGCATTACTTCTTCAGGCGCGTCCAGATCTGGTCATAGACCTTTTGCGTCTTCTCGTCGCAGACCTCCACGAAGGAGCCGGCCGGCGCGTCGTCGGGCGGGTTCTGCTCGGGCGAGGTCTGCAGCGCGGCGTCCAGGAAGGGCGTCACGTCCTTCACGCCCGCGGTGTACTGCGCGTAGTTGGTGACCGCGGCGATGTTCTCGGGCTCCAGCAGGAAGTCCATGAACTTGAGCGCGTTCTCGCGGTTCGGCGCATCCTTGAGCAGCACCACGTTGTCCATCCAGATGATGTAGCCCTGCTTGGGATAGGCGTACTCGACCGGCGCGCCCTCGTTGCGCGCCTTGGCGCCGAAACCGTTCCAGATCATGCCGACCGCCACGTCGCCGGAGACCAGCACGTCCTTGGCGCCGTCCGAGTTGAACGAGGCCCAGTGCGGCTTGGCCGACTGCACCAGCTGGTCCAACTCCTTGAGCTGGGCGCGATCGCTCGAGCACTGCGGGATGCCCAGGTGGATCGAGGCCAGGGTCAGCAGCTCTCCCTGGCTGTCGAGCACGTTGATCTTGCCCTTCAGCTCGTCCGGCGGGTTGAAGATGATGTCGGTGGTGCGGATGTCGCCCTTGTAGGCGTCACGGTTCACCATGAAGCTGGTCGAGCCCCACTGATAGGGGATCGAGTGCTTGCGGCCGTTGTCGAAGTCGACGTTCAGCCACTGCTCTTCGATGTTGCCCCGGTTGGCCAGCTCGCCCTCGGCGATCGTGTCGAGCATGCCCTCGCTGGCGAGGATCTTGACCATGTAGTCGCCCGGCACGGCGACGTCGTAGGCGCCCAGCTTGCCGGCCTTGAGCGAGGCCAGCAGCGCCTCGTTGGAATCGTAGGTGTCCATGGTCACCTCGACCCCGTGCTCGGCGGCGAACTTGTCCAGCAGCTCCTGTGGGATGTACTCGAACCAGTGATAGACCGAGAGCTTCCCCTCGGCCTGCGCGAGACCCGTCGACAGGGTCAGCGCCAGCGCCGCGGCGCCCAGTCTCAGCAAGGTTTTCATCATATCCTCCTCTGTTGCCGTGACCCGTCCGGGTCACTTGGTTTCGTTGCTTCTCCCCATCCGTCCGATCAGATAGCTCGCCGTCACCAGAAGGATCGAGACGGCGAGCATCAGGGTCGAAAGCGCCATGATGTTGGGTTTGATGCCCTGCTTGACCGCGCCGAAGATCGCGGTCGGCAGGGTCTCGACGCCGGCGCCCTTGATGAAGTTGGTGATGATGAAATCGTCCAGCGAGATGATGAAGGCCAGCAGGAAGCCGGACAGGATGCCGGGCGCCATGAGCGGCGCCAGCACGGTGAGGAAGGCCTCCATCCGGCTGGCGTAGAGGTCCTGGGCCGCCTCATCGTAGATCCCCTCGATCCCCTCGAGGCGCGCCGAGATCGGCAGATAGGCGAAGGGGATGCAGAACACGATGTGCGCGACCAGGATCGAGAAGTAGCCCAGCGTGAAGCCGATCACGCTGAAGAAGATCAGCGTGGCCACGGCGGTGACGATCTCGGGCACCATGATCGGCATGGAGATCAGGGCGAAGCTCATGGGTTTCCCGCGGAAGGTGCCGCCGCGCACCATGCCGACCGCCGCGGCGGTGGCGATGATCGTCGAGGCGGTCGCGGCCGAGAGGGCGATGGTCACGGAGTTCCAGGCGGCCTGGTGGAAGATCGCGGACTCGGCGCCGTAAAAGATTTCCGCGTACCAGCGGAAGCTGAACCCGCCCCACTTGGTGATCGAGAGCGAGTCGTTGAAGCTGTAGACCATGACCACGATCAGGGGCGCATAGAGGATCAGGAGACAGATCAGCGCGATCGTGAGGAAGCCCGGGTAGCGTTTGACGTTGCCGCTGAGTGACATCCGGGCTCTCCTAGTACCCACTATCAGAGTTAGGTGCGTCGCCTGATTGTCGAGGCGGTCGCCCGGCTAGGAAGGGGAGCGAAAGCGATGCCGAAGCATCGGTGAGCGCCGCTGACGACGTCGGGCGGGCGCCTCGGCAACCCTGCGGGCGAGCTATCAAGGCTTTCGGGCCCGTTGAGACTAATGGGGGTCGCGCGGCCCTTGTGATGGTCCGCATCATGGCGAACCGCGCTCCTAACCGAAAGTCTTGATAGCTCGTCATGCAACACACCTAACTCTGATAGTGGGTACTAACGCGCCTGCCGCCGGGCGTAGAAGAACAGCACCAGCAGGACCATGGTCAGCAGGATCATCGAGGCCGCGGCGCCGAAGGGCCAGTTTCCGGCGGCCCCCTTGAACTGGTCCTCGATCAGCGAGCCGATCATCCAGTTCTTCGCGCCGCCGAGCAGGTCGGGCGCCAGGAACGCGCCCAGGGAGGGCACGAAGACCAGGATGCAGCCGGCGACGATGCCCGGCATCACGACCGGAATCAGGACCTGCCACAGGATCGTCCAGCGGTCGGCGTAGAGGTCGGCCGCGGCCTCGGACAGGGCGAAGTTGTAGCGCTCGACCGAGGCGTAGATCGGCAGGACCATGAACGGCAGGTAGGAGTAGAACAGGCCGAGCTGGACCGCGAGATCCGTGTTCACCAGGGGCAGCGGCTCCGATATCAGGCCCAGGCCGAGCAGGCCCTCGTTCAGCGGACCGTTGTCGCGGATCAGGAACTTCATGGAGACGGTGCGGATCAGCAGGTTGACCCAATAGGGCACGGTGACCAGGAACAGCCAGATGTTCCGGGTGTTCGCCGGCCGGGTCGCGATGAAGAAGGCGGTCGGAAAGCCGATCAGCAGGCAGACGACCGTGGCGACCGCCGCCTGAATCACCGAGCGCGCGATGATGGTGATGTAGGTCCACTCGATCACCGGCGGCTCGTCGCCGAACAGCCCGCGGTCGAAGATGAACTGGTCGTAGGCGGCGAGGGAGAACTCCCAGATCACGCCGCCGCGGAACTCCTTGGTCAGGAAGGAGTAGACCAGCATGATCAGCATCGGCATCAGCAGGAAGATGCCGATCACCAGCCACGAGGGCAGGAGCAGCCAGGTCTTGACTGGCTGATAGGTGCGCGATACCGCGCGCCCGCCGCCGGCCCCGCCCGCCATCAGTCGACCAGCAGGCGCGCGGCGCCGTCGTCAATCGACAGGGCCGCGCGCTCCCCGGTGCTGACGTCGACCCGCACCTTGTGGGCGTTCTGGGTCCGGGCGGTGATCATGGTCCCATCGTCCAGGCGCACGAGATACTGGGTGTCTGTGCCGAGGTAGACCTGGTGCTCGACCACGCCGACCAAGCCGGCCGCGCCGTCGCCGGCCGGGGCGAGCGACACCCGCTCCGGGCGGATCGAGACGTGGCCGGCCGAGTGCCCGACCGCCACGCCCGGACCCACGGCCTCGATCGCCGCGCCGCTGGCGAGCCGGCAGAGACAGCTCTCGCCATTCACCTGCTCGACCGTGACGTCGATCAGGTTGGTCTCGCCGATGAAGTCGGCCACGAAGCGGTTGATCGGCCGCTCGTAGATCTCGTGGGCGGTGCCGATCTGCTGGATCTCGCCGGCCGACATCACCGCGATCCGGTCCGACATGGTCAGCGCCTCCTCCTGATCGTGGGTCACGAACACGAAGGTGATGCCGGTTTCCCGCTGCAGCTGCTTGAGCTCGACCCGCATGGCCTGACGCAGCTTGAGGTCCAGCGCCGAGAGCGGCTCGTCGAGCAGCAGCACCTTGGGCGAGGGCGCGAGCGCCCGGGCCAGCGCCACGCGCTGCTGCTGGCCGCCGGAGAGCTGGGCCGGCCGGCGGTCGCTGAAGTCCCCGAGCTGGACGAGATCGAGCATCTGCCGGGCGCGCTGCTCGGTCTCGGCCTTGCTCTTGCCCAGCCTGCGCAGCCCGAAGCCGACGTTCTCCAGCACCGTCATGTGGGGGAAGAGGGCGTACTGCTGGAAGACGGTGTTCACCGGGCGCTTGTTCGCCGGCAAGTTCTCGATCTCGTCGCCGTAGAGCAGGATCACGCCTGCCGTCACCGACTCGAAGCCGGCGATCATGCGCAGGAGCGTGGTCTTTCCGCAGCCCGAGGGGCCGAGCAGGGTGAAAAACTCGTTATCCCGAATATCGATCGATACTTCGGTCAGTGCAGTAACCGCGTGCTCACCCTCTCCGTATTGCTTGACGACGCTTTGTACGTCGATGGCGATCTTATGATCGTCTTCTGTCACGTCCCACATACCCCTCCATGTTCAATAATTATTGGTAAGTTGTTCTTGGCCTTTGATCTTCGGCGAAAACCCTTTCATTGGAAACCATAAACTCATTCATCCTTGGTTCGGAAACTCCGATGCCGGCGGGCCTCCCGGGCCGCGGCCGGGTGTCCCTACTGAACCGCGCGGGTTCGTCGCTAGAACGGCGTCATCCCGGGGGTCTTCCCGGGGGTGATCCGGGCGCGGCAATGCTCCTCGAAAGCCGTCAGGATCCGCGACTTCCTGTCCGCGCGCATGGTCATCAGGCCGAGCCTCATGGGGCGGAGATCGCCCGAGACCCTGACATAGCTGATCGGCTTCCCGTCGGGCGCCCGGCTGTTCATGCTGGGTACGTTCAAGAGACCGTAGCCGAAGCCGTTGGCGACCAGGGAGCGCACCATCGGCAGATGAGGCGTCCGCTCCGCGATCAGGGGCCGCAATCCCTGCGCCTGGAACAGCGACAGGAAGTATTCGCGGCTGAGCGGCAGATCGAGAAGGATCATCGGCAGCTTGGCCAGCGCCTTCAGGGTGACCGATTTCCGCCCGGCCAGGGGATGATCCGGAGAGAAGAGGGCGTGGGGCGGCAGCTCCAGCAGGGGCTCGAAATCGACGTCCTGCGGCATCTCCAGGTCGTAGGTTATGGCGACGTCGATGTCGGCGCGCCTGAGCATGAGGATGAGCTCGGCCGGATGGGCTTCCTCCTGGCGGAAGTCGGCCTCCGGGTTGCTTTGCTGGAAGCCGCGGCGCAGCTCCGGCAGCACGAAGGGGGCGACGGTCACTAGGCCGCCGACCGTGATTGGGCCGCGCACCTGCTCCGAGATGTCGCTGGCGATGTCGTGCAGCGCGCCGGCGCCCTCCAGCAGGGACTTGGCGGCCGTAAAGAAGCGCCGGCCGCCCGGCGTCAGCGTCAGGCCCTGGGCGTGCTGGCGGACGAAGAGCTCGACCCCGAATTCCGCCTCCAGCTGCGAAATCGCCGTGGAGATGGAAGGCGGCGAGACGTTGATCCGCTCCGAGGCGGCCGCGATGCTGCCGTAGGCGCCCACCGCGACGAAGTACTCCAGTTGGCGGAAGGTGAAGCGGATGGGCATCGGCTGGAGCGTTTCGCGTTGAGCTGGGATCGGGCCTGGGTCCCAGTCTAGCGCGTGAATCCGCTCTGGATTGTAGTTTTGGAGCAGGTTCACCGGGTTCGTGCTTAGTTGGCACCATCACCCTTCGACAAGCTCAGGGTGAGGGCGAGGTGCTTGAAGCACTTACCCTCATCCGCGCGAAGCGCCGGGCTGCGCCCCATGTCGAAGAATGACCGTCGTCAAGGGCCGCAGGCTTTCTCAGCCGGCTAGGCGGGTTCCGCCACCCGTTGCTCGGCACCACGGTAGGCGAGGTAGGCGCGCTGCGTGGCGATATGGTCGGCCAGGTACTTGGCGTCGTGCCAGACGCCCCAGATGAAGGAGGAGCCCCGCCGCGACAGCCACGGCAGGCCGAGGAAATAGATCCCCGGCTCGGGCGAGACACCGCGGTGATGCTTCGGCTTGCCGGCTTCGTCGAAGACGTCGACCTTGAGCCAGCTGAAATCGAGGGCGTAGCCCGTCGCC
Source organism: Kiloniellales bacterium (assembly GCA_030064845.1). Lineage (NCBI taxonomy): Bacteria > Pseudomonadati > Pseudomonadota > Alphaproteobacteria > Rhodospirillales > Kiloniellales bacterium. The sequence continues at coordinate 26,113 of JASJEC010000071.1, read as the reverse complement.
CAGATGATCGAGGTGACGCCGGCCGCTGCCAAGTCCAGATCGAGGACCGGGTCGCTGACGCAGTCCGGGTCGGGATCGATCTTGCGGGCCTCGGGCTCCTCGGGAAGGTCGAGACCGTTGCGGGCGATGTAGGCGTCGGCCTCGTCCAGCATCGACAGGTAGTTGGCGTCCCCGCGAGCGAGATTGTCCGCGAGGTCCGGCGCGAAGTGCATCACGCCGTCGGCGAACTTCTGCGTCATGCCGGCGAGCGTCATGCCCCGTTGGGCGAGGCGCCGGAAGTCGACGGTGTGGCCGCCGTGGGCGCCGCTGACCGAGATTGTGACGTGGGCCGTGCCCCGCTCGAGGGCCGCGGCGTCCCACTTGCCGAGGACCCCCAGCCACCAGACGAAGTCACGCCCGCGGTAGCTTCTGGGGGGACGGTCGTGGGGGCCGACCGAGAGGATGACCCGCTTTCCCGCGCCCAGGAGCTCGTCCGCGATCTGCACGCCGGAAGACCCCGCGCCGACCACCAGCACCGCGCCTTCGGGCAGCTGGCCGGGATTGCGGTAGGCGTTGGAATGAATTTGCATGATCCCCGCGTCGTCGGGAACGACGGGCGGGACGAGCGGCCGCTGGAAAGGCCCGGTCGCGGCGACCACGTGGTTGGCTTCGATCACGCCCTCCGAGGTCTCCACACGGAAGCCGGGCCGGCCGGCGTTCCTGCGGACCTCTCTTACCTCGACGCCGCAGCGGATGGGGGCGCCGATCTTCTCCGCGTAGGCCACGAAGTAGTCCGCGACCATCTCCTTGGTGGCGAAGGCGTCGGGACCGATTTCGGGGAACTCCATGCCCGGGAAGCGGTCGTGCCAGGCCGGACCGTTGGCGACCAGGGAATCCCATCTTTCCGAGCGCCAGCGCTCGGCGATCCGGTGCCGCTCCAGAACCAGGTGCGGCACGCCCTGGCCGCTCAGGTGCTCGCTCATGGCCAAGCCCGCCTGGCCGCCCCCGACGACGAGCGTCTCTATTCTCTCAACCGCCATTTCCTGGTCCTCTTCCGGCACTCAAAGCACCACACTGTCTTCGGCGGCTGGGTTCGGATCAAGCAGTGGTTTCCGCAGCCTCGATTAGGAAACGCCGAAGCAATAGCGGTCCGCGCAGGCCTTTCCGTCCCCGCCGGCCAGTTCAGTCTCTGCCTACTCCGCGACCGCCTGATCGGGAAGCGCCGGCGCCAGGCCGACCCGGCCCTGCTCGCCCGGGCCGGCGTCGAGGAAGCCGCCGGACTGGCGCGCCCAGAGCCGGGCGTAGAGGCCGCCGGCCGCCAGCAGTTCCTCGTGGCCGCCCTGCTCGACGATGCGGCCGCGGTCCATCACGATCAGCCGGTCCATGGCGGCGATGGTGGAGAGTCGGTGAGCAATCGCGATCACCGTCTTGCCGGCCATCAGCCCGGTCAGCGAGTCCTGGATCGCCGCCTCGACCTCGGAGTCGAGCGCCGAGGTTGCTTCGTCGAGCACCAGGATCGGCGCGTCCTTCAGGATCACCCGGGCGATCGCGATGCGCTGGCGCTGGCCGCCCGAGAGCTTGACCCCGCGCTCGCCGACGTGGGCGTCCAGGCCTCTGCGGCCGGCGCGGTCCGCCAGGTCGGGCACGAAGCTGGCCGCCTTGGCCGCCTCGACCGCGGCCATGATCTCGGCCTCGGTCGCATCGGGGCGGCCGTAGCGGATGTTGTCGCGCACCGAGCGGTGCAGCAGCGAGGTGTCCTGGGAGACCAGGCCGATGGCGGCGCGCAGGCTCTCCTGGGTGACTCCAGCGATGTCCTGGCTGTCGATCAGGATCTGCCCGGCCTCGGTGTCGTAGAACCGCAGCAGCAAGTTGACCACGGTCGACTTGCCGGCCCCCGAGGGGCCGACCAGGCCGATCTTCTCGCCCGGCGCGATCGAGAGCGAGAGGTCGTCGAGCACGCCGCCCTCTTTGCCGTAGTGGAAGCGCACGTGCTCGAAGGCGATCGCGCCGTCCCCGATGGCGAGCGCGGGCGCGGCCGGCCGGTCGACCAGGTCGTGCTCGTTGGCGATGGTCTCGAGGCCGTCCTGGACCGTGCCGATGTTCTCGAATAGCGAGGCCATCTCCCACATGACCCAGTGGGACATGCCCTTGAGGCGCAGCACCAGGCCGACGGCGAGCGCGACCGCGCCCGCGGTCACGGCCTCGGCGGTCCACAGCCAGATACCGATCAGTCCGATCGCCACCAGCAGGGCGCCGTTCAGGATCTCGAGCGTCAGGTTGAGCCAGGTGACCAGGCGGAACTGCCGGTGCACCGTGTCCATGAAGGGGGTCATGGAGTCCCTGACGTAGCCCTCCTCGCGCGCCGCGTGGGCGAAGAGCTTGACCGTCTGGATGTTGGTGTAGGAGTCGACGATCCGTCCGGTCACGTCCGAGCGGGCGTCGGCCTGTTCCTTGGCGACCTGCTTCATGCGGGGGATGAAGAACCGCATGGTCGCCGCGTAGGCCAACGCCCAGAGCGCCAGCGGCGCCATCAGGCGCCAGTCGTTCTGGGCGAAGAGCACCAGGGCGCCGAGGAAGTAGACCCCGACATAGACGAAGACCTCGGTGGTCAGCGCCACCACCTCGCGCACCGCCAGCGCGGTCTGCATGACCTTGGTCGCGACCCGCCCGGCGAAGTCTTCCTGGAAGAAGCTCATCGACTGGCGCAGCACGTAACGGTGCGCCAGCCAGCGGATGCGCATGGGGAAGTTGCCCATGATGCCCTGGTTGGTCAGGCCCTCGTGCAGCAGCTCGGTGCAGGGCATGACGACCAGCACCAGGAGGCCGACGCCGAGCAGCCACCAGAAGTGATCGGACCAGAAGGTCACCGGATCGGCGCCCGCGAGGAAATCGACCAGGTTGCCGAGGAAGCCGAAGAGCGCGACCTCCATGATGCCGAAGGCGGCCGCGGTCAGCGCGACCAGCACCAGGTGGAGCGCAATCGGCCGGGTGTAGTGCGCAATGAAGCCGAACAGCCGGCGCGGCGGCTTGTCCGGCACGGCGGCGGGAAAGGGGTCGATGAGGTTCTCGAAGAAGGCGAGCATGGCTTCAGTCCAGGCGAAGGGGGACGCGAATCCCGGCCGGACCAAGCTCAGATGCGTGCGCGGCCGGCGGTCAGCGGGTTGGTCGAGTGATACCGGGCATGTGACTCTCCGAACGGGCGCGGCAAACGGTGCCGCGACGCGCGCTGTTATAGCGGAGCGGGGGAAAAGGGCAAGGCGCGATTGTGCGGGGCCGGCGCAGCGAGCCTTGCCGCGCCGGCCTCGGCATCACTGACAGAAGGCCCCTCAGTGCACCATGATGCAGGTGCAGGCGGCCTTGCTGCAGACCTTCTGGGAGACGCTGCCGACGGTGATCGCGTCGATCGGCTTGAGCCCGCGGGTCCCCATGACGATTGCGTCGGCGCCGATGTCCTTCGCGGCGGTCAGGATCGCCTCGGCGGGCGCGCCGGTCGCGATGTCGAGGGCCTCGGCCTTGGCGTCCCGCTCGAGCGCGCGGCGTTCCGCCCAGGCCAGAACTTGGCTGCCGATGCTGCGCAGTAGATCCGCGGGGGCGGGATGGAGCGGCGCGTCCGGGTCGGCCATGTCCTCCTCAAGGGTGTGGGGCTGCTCCGGCGTATGGGAGAGGCGATTCAGCTCCTCCGTGAGCGCCGCGCCGGCGCCGGAAACGCCCGGCAAGTCCATGAGTTCGTCGGCTTCCGCGTCCTGCAGCAGAACGTGCAGCAGACGAATGCCGGCGCCGTGCTGGAGCGCCAGATCGACGGCCACGTCGAGCGCGCTCTCCGCCGCCTTCGAGCCGTCGAAGGGCACAAGAATTGTCTTCATCTAGGTTCCCGCGTTCACTGATCCTGTCGAAGCCCCAGAGTGCGCGATTCGCGGCGCCCTCTGCGTTGACCTGCGTCAAGTACGGGCGTCAAGTACGGGCGTCGAGGACGGGGTGCGCTGGGCCGCCTCAGGAGCCGGCCAGCGCGGCCAGGGTTTCCGCCTCGAAGCGCATGGACCGCTTCTCCGGCCGCAGATCGGCACCGAGGCGCGCATAGAAGGCCTCGGCGCGGTCGTTCTCGACCACCCAGTCGACGCGCCTGATCCCCTCGTCGCGGCAGAGCGCGGCCAGGGCCTTGAGCAGGTCCTCGCCGACCCGCCGGCTGCGCCACTCGGCGACCACGAAGAGATCCTTCAGAAAGGCCACGCCGCCCAGGCCGGTGCCGGGGTGGAGCAGGGCAAAGCAGGCGAGGCCAATGGGCGCGTCGCCGGCAAAGGCGAGGAGAAAGCGCGCATCCGATCCTTCGCCGCGCAGCCAGGACCGCGCGGCCGCCTCGACCGCGCCGGCGGCATGGGGCGGATCGCCGTAGTGGTGGTCCATCGCTTCGATCATGGCCGCCAGCGGCGCTGCGTCTTCCGGGCCCGCCAGGCGGATCTTGGTTTCGCTCATCCGATTCACTGCCTGCACTCGGCGTCCGGCATCAAAGCCCCGCGCCGCCGCTCGCCGAGTAGTAGAAGGCGACGGCCTGGGCGCGATTCTTGAGCGAGAGCTTGTCGTAGATGTTGCGCAGGTGGAACTTGACCGTATTGACCGAGACATCGAAGTCGCCGGCCAGCTGATCGTTGGTGCGGCCGCGGGCCAGCGCGGCCAGGAGGTCGCGCTCCTTCGAGGTCAGCACGTCGAGCGGGTCGCGGTTCAATTCGCGTACGTCGACGAAGGGAAAGACCATCTGGCCCCGGGCGACCGCCTGCACCGTCTCGAGGACGCGCTCCGGGGGCTCGCTCTTCGAGCAGAATCCGGCCCCGCCCAGGGCGAGGACCTTGCGCGCCAGCTCGCCGTCGTCGCTGCCGCTGTAGACCACGACCCGCGGCGCGTCGGGCTTGTCCCGCAAGGCGGCGAGGATACCGGTGCCGCCGCACTTCGGCAGGATCCAGCCGATCACCGCCACGGGCAATTGCATGCGGCCCAGCGATTCCAGCAGACCTTCCGCGGTCTTGACCGTCAGAACCAGGTTGAACCGGGGATCGTCGTCGAAGTATTCGGAAAGGGCCGAGAGCACGAGCGGATTCTTGTCCGCGATGGCAACATCGATCGGCCCGCTTTCCTCCCCGGTGGTCACGCTCTTTTTCTCTTTCTCGTTGTCATTTCGAGCACCCATGCTTTCGGGTAGGTTATCCCTATTCTTTCCGGTGTGTCAAACCCCACTCCCCGGAAAGGTCGCGGACCGCCCGAATGACATGGTTTTCCCATGACTTCGGGTGTTGTGGCAGACGGGCGGTCGGTGCGAAACCAGCCTCACCGCAGAAGACAAAGCCGCATTAACCAAGCGCCGCGACGCGCGGCCAACGGAAGGAGTGGAACGGACCATGGGCGCAGCACTGGCCTCTCGCAACAGGATCGTCCTTGAAATCGCCTACGACGGCCCGGCGTCCTCGTCCCGGTCGGTGGACGTCGACGCGAACGATCCGCGGATCGCCGAACTGCTCGACAGCCTTCTGGCCGATCCCAACACGGAAAAGGTCGTCTCGCTCTCGGGCTACCGCGCCCGTCACGGCGAGATCGCCGGTGCCGCCGCGCCCGACTTCTCCGGCGCCATGCGCCTGGTCGAGCAGGAGTGCTACTCGCACAACTGATCCGGCCGGCGCCGCCCGACCCGAACACAGCGAACAAAACCTAACAATCCCTCCAGGAGGAATCCGCCATGCACGGAACCAACAGCCTGTTCATCCCCGGTCCGACCAATGTCCCGCACCGCGTGCGGCAAGCGATCGATCGGCCGATGGAGGACCAGCGCGCCCCCGATCTGCCCGACTTCACCCTGCCGCTCTACGAGGACGTGAAGAAGATCTTCAAGTCCACGAAGGGGCAGGTCTTCATCTTCCCCTCCTCGGGCACCGGCGGCTGGGAGGCGGCGATCACCAACACGCTGTCGCCGGGCGACAAGGTTCTGGCCTCGCGTTTCGGCCAGTTCTCGCACCTCTGGATCGACCTCTGCCAGCGCCACGCGCTCGACGTCGACGCGGTCGAGGTTCCCTGGGGCGAGGGCACGCCGGTCGAGACCTACGCCGAGCGCCTCGCGGCCGACAAGGGCCATGAGATCAAGGCCGTCCTGGTCTGCCAGAACGAGACCGCGACCGGCGTGACCAGCGACGTGGCCGCCGTGCGCAAGGTGATGGACGACCTCGGCCACCCGGCCCTGCTGATGGTCGACGGCGTCTCCTCGATCGCCAGCATCGACTTCCGCATGGACGAGTGGGGCGTCGACATCGCGGTCAGCGGCTCCCAGAAGGGCTTCATGCTGCCGGCCGGCCTGGCGATCCTCTGCGTCAGCGAGAAGGCGCTGGCGGCGCGCAAGCAGGCCAAGCTCTACCGCTGCTACTTCGACTTCGACGACATGATCAAGACCAACGCCGACGGCTTCTTCCCCTACACGCCGCCGATGCACATGCTGCACGGCCTGCGCGCCGCGGTCGACATGCTGCTCGAAGAGGGCCTGGAGAACGTCTTCGCCCGGCATCACCGCATGGCCGAGGGCGTGCGCCGCGCGGTCACCGGCTGGGGCCTGACGCTCTGCGCCAAGGAGCCGAAGTGGCACTCGGACACGGTCAGCGCGATCTGCGTGCCGGACGGCTTCGACGGCAACGAGCTCGCCAAGCTGGCCTACCTGCGCTACGGCCTGTCCTTCGGCCTCGGGCTCTCCAAGGTCGCCGGCCGGGTGTTCCGGATCGGCCACCTGGGCGATCTCAACGAGTTCATGCTACTCTCCGGCCTGTCGGGCGCCGAGATGGCGATGCGCGATCTCGGCATGCCGGTCGAGGCCGGCAGCGGCGTCGCGGCCGCCCAGGAGTACTACCGGACCACGGCGCGGCCGGTGCCGCTGTCGAAGGACCTGGCCCAAGCGAGCTGATCGGCAAAGGCTCGATTTTCCCGGGCCTTGAGACCGAGTAGCCCTTGGTCTGTCATGCCCGTGCGCGACACGGGCATCCAGGGGCGCCCGACGCGTGTTGCCGGGTCTCCTGGATGGCCGGATCAAGTCCGGCCATGACAGTTGGTGGGTCTTCTGGTTCCGCACCTTGACCGGTCTGGTTGAAGGGAGGGCAGCGATGGACATTCATGAGTACCAGGCCAAGGAGCTGCTCGCGGGCTTCGGCATTCCCGTACCCCGCGGCGGCCTGGCCTACAGCCCCGAGCAGGCGGCCTACCGGGCGCGCGAGATCGGCGGCGAGAGCTGGGTGGTCAAGGCCCAGGTTCATTCCGGCGGCCGCGGCAAGGCTGGCGGCATCAAGCTCTGCAGGGACGAGCACGCGGTCTGGGACGCCGCCGACGCGATGCTCGGCTCGCGCCTGGTGACGCAGCAGACCGGGCCGGGCGGCAAGGTGGTCTATCGTCTCTATGTCGAGGCCTCATCCAAGATCAATCGCGAGATCTACCTGGGTCTCGTGCTCGACCGGAAGTCGGAGCGGGTCATGGTCGTCGCCTCCTCGGCCGGCGGCATGGAGATCGAGGAGATCGCTCACGAAAAGCCGGAGACGATCCTGCGCACCAGCGTCGAGCCGGCGGTCGGCATGCAGGCTTTCCAGGCGCGGGAGATCGCCTTCGGACTCGGTCTCGAGGCGGCCCAGATCGCCCAGGCGGTCGACATCCTGCAGGGCTGCTACAAGGCCTTCCGCGAGCTCGACGCCACGATGGTGGAGATCAACCCGCTGGTGGTGACCGACGAAGGCAGGCTGATCGCCCTCGACGCCAAGATGAGCTTCGACGACAACGCGCTGTTTCGCCGGCCCAACATCTCCGAACTGCGCGACAAGTCCCAGGAGGACAAGCGCGAGACCCAGGCGTCGGACCGGGGGCTCAACTACATCGGTCTCGACGGCAAGATCGGCTGCATCGTCAACGGCGCCGGCCTGGCCATGGCGACCATGGACATGATCAAGCAGGCCGGCGGCGAGCCGGCGAACTTTCTCGACATCGGCGGCGGGGCGACGCCCGACCGGGTGGCCAAGGCCTTCCGGCTGGTTCTCTCCGACGAGAACGTCGAGGCCGTTCTGGTCAACATCTTCGCCGGCATCAACCGCTGCGACTGGGTCGCTGAGGGCATCGTCCAGGCGGTCGAGAAGATCGATCTGACCGTGCCTCTGGTCGTGCGGCTGGCCGGCACCAATGTCGAGGAGGGCCGCAAGATCCTGACCCGCAGCGGCCTGCCGATCATCCGCGCCAAGACCCTCGCGGAGGCCGCCGAACGGGTGGTCGGGGCCTGGAAGCAGGACAGCCTGCGGGCGGTGTCGGCATGAGCATCCTCCTCGACCGCAAGACCCCGTTCATCCTCCAGGGCATCACCGGGCGCATCGCCGCGTTCCACGCGCAGGAGATGATCGACTATGGCACCAACCTAGTCGGCGGCGTCTCGCCCGGGAAGGGCGGCACGACCGCGGCCGGCCTGCCGGTCTTCGACACGGTGCGCGAGGCGGTCGAGGCGACCGGCGCGACCGCCAGTATCGTCTTCGTGCCGCCGCCCTTCGCCGCCGACGCGATCATGGAGGCCGCCGACTCCGGCGTGCGCCTCTGCATTTCGATCACCGACGGCATCCCGGCCCAGGACATGATGCAGGTCAAGCGCTACATGCGCCGCTACAAGCAGGAACAGCGCATGCGCCTGATCGGGCCGAACTGCGCCGGCGTGATCAGCCCGGGTAAGGCGCTGGCCGGCATCATGCCGGGCCACATCTACATGGCGGGCGGGGTCGGCATCGTCGGCCGCTCGGGCACGCTGGGCTACGAGGCCGCGTCTCAGATGAAGGAACTGGGGATCGGCGTCTCGACCAGCGTCGGCATCGGCGGCGACCCGATCAACGGCAGCTCGTTCAAGGATATCCTCGCGCTGTTCGAGGCCGACGACGAGACCGAAGCGGTAATGATGATCGGCGAGATCGGCGGCCCCCAGGAGGCCGAGGCGGCCGAGTTCGTGCGCGACCACATGAGCAAGCCCGTGGTCGCCTACGTGGCGGGCCTGACCGCGCCCAAGGGACGGCGCATGGGCCACGCCGGCGCGATCATCCAGGCCTTCGGCGAGAGCGCCTCGGAGAAGGTCGAGATCCTCAAGGAAGCCGGCGTCACCATTGCCCCGAGCCCGGCCGAGCTGGGCGCCATCATGGCCGAGGTGTTGAATGGAGCCGGCAAGAAGCGCGCCGCCAGCTGAGGAGAAGGCCGCCGCGGCCGAGCCGCTCGGTGCCCTGGGGCTTGACGACGACGAGCACGACTACCTGGAGACCGCCATCGAGCGGCTGTTCGGCCTGCTGCTCTCGGTGATTCGGGCCCGGCGGCCCGAGATCGAGGGCGTGCTGCTCGGCCGCGAGCTGGAGGCCTCCGACGAGGAGACGCGGCTCGACGCCCTGCAGGCCCAGGGCATCTGGCTCCACCTGCTGCGCATCGCCGAGGACAGCGCCGAAGCGCGCCGCCGCCGCCGCATCGAGGTGCTGGGCGGGCCCGACGCGGTGATCGGCAGCTTCGACCGGACCATCGCCGCCGCCGCCGCCCAGGGCGTGGCGCCCGAGCGGATCCAGGCGCTGCTCGACCGGGCCTCCCTGTCACCGGTGATCACGGCCCACCCGACCGAGGCGAAGCGGGTGACCGTGCTGGAGATCCACCGGCGGATCTACCGCCGCCTGGAGGAGCTGGACCAGCAGCGCTGGACGCCGCGCGAGCGCAGCGCCATCGCCGAGGCCCTGCGTAACGAGATCGACCTGCTCTGGCTGACCGGTGAGATCCGCCTGGAGAAGCCGGCGGTCGAGCAGGAGGTCGCCTGGGGCCTCTACTTCTTCAAGGAGACGCTCTACGACGCCGTTCCCCAGACGCTGCAGTCGCTGGAAATCGCGCTCGGGCGCCACTACCCGGAGACGGTCTTCAAGCTGCCCGCCGTGCTGCGCTTCGGCTCCTGGATCGGCGGCGACCGCGACGGCAACCCCTTCGTCACCAACGACATCACGCGGTCGGCGCTGGAGGCCGGACGGCTGGCGGCGCTGAGGCACTACCTCGGCGAGCTCGAGGAGTTGCTGCGGCACCTCAGCATCACCGCCCATACGGCCCCCGTGCCGGAGGCCTTCTCCAAGGCCCTGGCCGAAAAGCTGGCGCGCAGCGGGCAGGGCCAATCGATCGCCGCGCGCAACCCGGGCGAGGTGTTCCGGCAGTATCTCGCCTGCCTTCGTTACGGCGTCGAGAGGACGATCGCCGCGGCGCTCGACTACGGCGAGTCGGAGCAGCCCGCCGCCTACGCGGACGCCGCGGCACTGGTTGCCGACCTGACGACCCTCGAAGCCGGCCTGCGCGGCGCCGGCTGTCTTTCGCTCGCCCGGACCCGGGTCGAGCCGCTGCGGCGCAAGGTCGAGGCCTTCGGGTTCCATACGGTCAGCCTGGACTTGCGCCAGAACACCACGGTGACCAACGCCGCCCTGGCGGACATCTGGCGTTCCCTGCATCCCGAGGCCGAAGCGGCGCCCGAGCTCGGCAGCGATGCCTGGGGCGCCTGGCTGCGCGCCGAGCTGGGCCGCCCCCTGGACGGCGTTCCGGACCGCGCCGCGCTGGAGTCCGGGACCAGGGAACTGCTCAGCCTCCTCGAGCTGGTCGCGTCGGCCCGGCGCGAGATGGGCAGCCGGGCGATCGGCTCCTTCGTGCTCAGCATGACCCACTCGGCGGCCGACATCCTCGGCCTCTACCTGCTCGCCAAGTACGCCGGGCTGTTCCTCGACCGGGAGGGGACCGAGTGCTGCCTGCTGCCCGTCGTGCCGCTGTTCGAGACGATCGAGGACCTGCAGCGGGCGCCGGCGATCATGCGCGAGCTCCTGGCGACGCCCCTGGTGCGGCGCAGCCTGAGCTACGTCGGCGGCGTGCAGGAGGTCATGATCGGCTACTCCGATTCCAACAAGGACGGCGGATACCTGAGCGCGAACTGGGAGCAGGCCAAGGCGCAGACCCGGCTGACCCAGACCGGCCGCGAGCTCGGCATCCGCATCGCCTTCTTCCACGGCCGCGGCGGTTCGGTCAGCCGGGGCGGCGCCCCGACTGGGCGGGCGATCGACGCGCAGCCGGCCGGTTCGGTCGACGGTCGCCTGCGCCTGACCGAGCAGGGCGAGGTGGTCTCGGCGAAGTACGCGAACGAAGGCGCGGCGCGAGTCCAGCTCGAGCTGCTCGGCGCGAGCGTGCTGCGCCACAGCCTGGACCTGGGCGAGCGCCCCGGGCCCGACCTGCGTCCCGAGTTCGACGAGGCCATGGAGGCGCTCTCGGGGCTCTCCTATGTCGCCTACCGCAAGCTGATCGAGCACCCGGGACTGGTCGCCTACTATCAGGAGGGCAGCCCGGTCGAGGAGCTGGTCCGGCTCAAGATAGGCTCGCGCCCGGGGCGGCGCTTCGGCGCCCAGTCGCTCGACGACCTGCGCGCGATCCCCTGGGTCTTCGGCTGGAGCCAGAATCGCCAGCTGGTGCCCGGCTGGTTCGGGCTCGGCACCGCACTCGAGTCCTTCCTCCGGGTGCGCGGCGCCGACGGCGAGGCCCTTCTCGCGCGGATGTTCGAGTCCTCGCGCCTGTTCCGCCTGATCGTCGACGAGGTCGAGAAGATCCTCTTCCTGGTCGACTTCGATGTGGCCGGCGTCTACGCGGAGCTGGTGGCCGATCGCGAGCGCGGCCAGGAGATCTTCTCGATGATCCGCCGGGAATATGACCGCACCGCGGCCCAGGTGCTGGCGCTGACCGGCGAGTCCGAGCTGGCGGCGCGCTTTCCGACCTACCGCAAGCGCGCGGAGAGGCGCCTGCCGATGCTCAACCGCGTCGGCCTGCAACAAGCCCGGATGCTCGGCGCCCTGCGCGAAGAGCGCGGCGCCGGGAAGGGCGACGAGGAGGACTCCCTGCCGCTGCTGCTCTCGATCAACTGCGTCGCCTCGGGCATCGGCTGGACGGGATAGCGCCAGCTGGTCTTGTCGCCGGCTGCCCGAACCCAATCTGACTCCTGGTGGATGCGTGGCGGAGAAGCCGGCTCATGCGTCTCGTTCTTGCTTTACTCGTTTGCTGCATCGTGGCGGGGTCTGCCCGGGCCGCGCCCGAGGATATCGAGGGCTGGCGCGAAGCGCGCTGGGGCATGACCGAGAGCGAGCTCGTCGAGGCCTTCGGCGGGGCGCTGAAGGACCTGCCGGGGCGCTGGGACTTCGGCGGGGCCTATGCCGAGAAGGCGCTGTTCGACGTCGAGCTCGGCGGCCTCGGCTTCACGGTCTTCTTCCAGATGAACAAGGAGAGCCACCGGCTGCAGCAGGTGCTGCTGGAGCGGCGCGCCAACCAAGTCACCCCGAACAACTACGCCGCTGTGCTGGCCGCCCTCCACGAGGCCTACGGGCCCGCCGAGGAGCCCTGCATCGAACGCAATCCCGACAACGAGCCCCGGCGCATCACGCTGTACCGGCGCTTCCCGACCACGACCGTCCTGGTGACGTGGCTGGATTTCCTCACCACCTCGGCGATTTTCGACGACCCCAACCCGGCGGTCCGCTTCGATCCCCTGGTGCCGTCCTACAAGACCCGGCGGATCAACCGCCGCTTCATGCCGCGGCGCATCCTGATCCGCTTCTACCCCAGCGAACGCCGCGACCTTGAGCTGTCGCGAGGCTGCGGGGAGTGACAATCCATCGCTGTCGCCCTATCCGCTCAGGGTGTGACGGCGACCTCGATCTCATCGGGCTCGGCGTCGAGCCGGCCGTAGCAGTTGATGCCCTCGGCCGTGAGGCGACTGATCACGTCGTTCTCCTGTGACCGGGCCGGCGCCGCCGCTAGAGCGGATCATGTTTAGATGGAACCACTTCGTGGTTGCCAACTAAACATGTGAATCCGCTCTACATCCGATGTTTAGAGCAGATTCACGGGGTTCGATGGATCGCCTCCGGCGATTCAGTCAAACCCGGATCTGCTCTAGGGCCACGACGAGCACGATTAGGGAGCAGGGCGCTGTCTGCCAGGAACTGAAAGGGGCGGCCCGGAAGCCGCCCCCAACATAGTTCAGGAGCTCAGAGGAAAAGCTAGTCGTCGTCCTCGTCACCGCCGCGCACCGGCGTCACGGTGATCTGGGCGACGGGATTGCGCCAGTCGTCGCGCGCGGGGATCAGGCCGTCCGCGGTGATGCCGTGAACCCCGTTGTGAATGTGGACGAAGCCCTCGGCATCGGCGGTATCGCGGACGCCCTCGGTGCCGCAGGGCGGTCCCGGAATAAAGCCGCAGTCCTCGTTGTTTTCTTCGCTGCCCGCGTCGTAGGCCGGCACGCGGGTGGTCCGGGCCCGGGAGCGCAGCGGCAGGCTGTTCAGGCCGAAGAAGGCGTCGTTGGTGGTGACCAGCATGCCGACCGCCGAGAGGACCCGGTTGCCGCGGGAGGTCTCGATGCGGACCGTGGCGCTTTCACCGGGCAGAATGACTGCCGCGCCGACTGCCACGTCGGCGCCGACCGAGGTCAGCAGGGCGACGAGCCCCACCGCGTCGGCGTCCTCGGCGAGGGCCGCCAGTTCGTCGGAGGCTTCCTCGCCGACGCGGAAAATCGCGACGGAAGGATCGTGCGCCGCAACGACCGGCGGCGAGATGATCTGACCCTTGGTGAGATTGTAGATCGTGACATCGAAGCTATCGGCCAAGGCCATGCCGGCGACGAGGTTCAGACCGGCGGCGGCGAGGGCGACCCGGCTCCAGCGGGCGACTCTGCTCATGGTGACTTCCTTTCCCAGGGGTTGAGCCCGCGCGAATCGCGGGCTTTCTCGACCGCGGGAGAGGATGGAGCGGCTCTGTAAGCTGCGCTTAAAGATCGCCTAAAGTTTCGGTAAGGCCGCCTCAACAATGCGTGAGGCCGCAGTCGATCAAGGCGCGCGGAAGCGCGGGCCGTGCCCCCGGTGTCAGGGCCGGGCCTGGCAAACAGGCGCTGACTGCGCCTCGCCTAGTTGGAAGCGGCGCCGCGGTTGAGCGCGTCGAGGTGCAGGCGGAAGGCCTGTTTAAGGGCCTCGCTGGTGTTGGGCCCGCGCAGGGTTTGGCGGCGCCTGCCCCCGCCGTCCATCAGCAGAAGGGTCACGTGGCCGACGCCGTGCTGGGCCGCCAGGGCCCGGCCCTCGTCGGTGCGGATGTTCGCGACCAGGTACTGGATCTCGCCCGGCTCGAAGTCTTCCAGCGCGCGGCGCGTCTCGCGCTGCAGGGCGCGGCAGCGGGGGCATTCGGGGTCGTGTATCTGCACCACCGCCGGTATGCCGTCGCCGATACGCGCGAGATCGTGCTCCCGGCGGTGGGCGTTGACGTCCTCGACCAGGTACCAGCCGCCGCCCAGCACGCCGGCCCCGATAAGCGCGCCGTTGCGGGCCCGCCGGAGGAAGTCCCGCCGGCCCGGACGCTCCGGCGCGGTCGATGGCGCCGCCGCTTGGGCCGCGGCCCCGGCCGCCGGCTTGCGGGGCTGCCGCTTTCGGTTCTTCTGACGCTTCATGGCTCGCCACGACTCCTCTTGAGTCCGAAGGCGAGAGTGTACGGAAGGGGGTGGACCGGGTGCGATCACGCCGGTTCACGTCCCTGTGTTATGAGCGAACGGTTAAGGCCGCGAAGGGCGCGGGGGCGCAGGCCGCCCGGAAGTTAGGCCTCGGTGAAGAGGTCTTCCATCGCTTCGGCCAGGATCTCCCGGCTGAGGCGCGGCGGTTGCTTGTGGTACTTCGCGCTGGCGATCACGTGCTCGATGATGAAGCGCGGATGGTAGCGCGCGAAGCGCCGCTTCCTGGCGATGTAGAGGTCGTCGATCAGGTAGGCCAGAGTCTCGGCGGGCAGATCCACCTGGCGTATCGCGCACTCGCGCTGGAGCAGTTGCGCGAACTCCTCGCGCGACGGCGGCCCGACTGCGATGCGATAGGGGATACGGCGCAGGATGTCGGCCTCCATGACGCTCTTGAGCGGCAGGTTGGTCGAGAAGACCAGGAGCACGTCGAAGGCGTAGCAGAACTTACGCCCGGTCTCGAGCGTCAGGTAGTCCCGGCCGTGCTCGAGGGGAACGATCCACCGGTTGAGAATGTCGATCGGGCGCAGGAGCTGCCGTCCGAAGTCGTTGACGAAGAGGACGCCGCCCGAAGCCTTCATCTGCAGCGGCGCGTCGTAATAGTGCGCGCGCGGGTGAAAATTCAGGTCCAGCATGTCGAGCGTCAGCTCGACCCCGGTCGAGAGCGTCGGGCGGCGGCAGCAGACCCAGCGCGGATCGTCGACGCCGTGCTTCACGACCGAAGGTCCCGTGCTCCGCTCGGGCGCGAGCGAGACTTCCTCGTGGATTGTCGGGTCGAAGACCTTGATCACCTGGCCGTCGACCTCGACGCAGCGCGGCAGATAGATCAGCTGCCGGAAACAGCGCGCCGCGGCGTGCGATATCGATGACTTGCCGTTCCCGGGCGGGCCGTACATCAGGATCGGCTGGCCGGCGTTGAAGGCCGTGCCGACGCGGTCGACCAGCGTCGGCGAAACCATCAGGTCAGACATGCCCCCGGTCAGCGTCTCCCGGTCGATCCGCTCGTCGGCCAGTCTCTGCTTCATGACCTGCTGCTCGAAGGCGGCCAGGGGCACCGGCGCCGGCCCGACGTACTCCGATTGCTCGACCGACTCGGCTGCCCGCGCCCGGCCCGTGTCGCTCAGGACGAAGTGCAGATCGAGCGGACGATCGGGGCTGGCCGCCGAGCCGAGCGGCTCGATCAGCAGGCGCTCGCGCATGAGATCGACGAGGCTCTGCACGATGCTCGGCGACAGCTTGAGCTCCTCGACCAGGGCCGCGGCAGAGTCCGATCCGCTGAGGTACATGCTCTTCAGCGCGAGCCCCAGGAGGAAGCTCAGGCCGAGACCGGTCTCCTCGACCGACTTCGGACGTTGCGGCCGCTTCGCGAGCACCGCGCGGAGCTGCTCCGGGTCGACCGCTCCGAGTTCGAGGAGATGCTGCTCCAGCTCGCCGCCCGCCTCGCGCTGGCGGGCGAGCGCCTCGTCGAGCTGCTCCGGCTGAACCAGCTTTTCCGCTGCGAGAAGCGTTCCGAGATGCATGGCAGTGGGACCCACACCAGACAGTTGTAAGCCGGCGCTACTAAGGCCAGCGAGCCTATTGTTATAGTCGAGAGGTGCGAATCTTCGGTTAAGCGGCGCAGCGCGGTCCTTCTTCTTCCGGCGGTCGCGAAGACCTCATCGAACTGATAAGCAATCGCAACGCAAGGGCGGCCTGCAATCATCGACGGCGCCAGCCAGGACTGGAGGATGAGAACAAAAGCCTTTCACCCTCCACGGCTTCGCCGCGGATCCTCCCTCTTCCCGGCGGGGAGAGGGCCGGGGTGAGGGGGCCTCGAGGTCCGGGAGGATGTCGCGGGTCGGTGTCTTGGTGATGATCTCGTAGGTGCCATGCGGCGGGAAAGCCGACCGCAACGAAACCCGCGAGGGTCCGCCTCAAGCCCTTCATGAGGATTCTTCCCGAGTGGACATGCATTCCTTGGCGCGGCGCGGACTAGTGAGCGGTCGTGACGGATTGATTGCGGAATTCTTGCGTCTGCACGCGGCCCGGTACGGGAATTTGAACAAGACTCCGGGCCTTCAACCGATTGTCGATGGCGGCATAGACACTACGTCTTGGGACGGGTATCCGCTGAGAGCGAGGAGGCTGCAGCATGGCGGATTCACAGCACGCTCCGGCGGATGCGGCGGAAGGCTTCGAGGCGCCGGTCGCCGAGCAGCACAAGGGCGCTTTCGAGGCCGAGGCGATCGCCGGCCGCCGGCTCGCGACCCGCACCATCCTGGCGGGGCTCGCGGTCATCGCGGTCTGGCTCTTCGTCCAGATCGGCTGGCAGCGGGTCTGGTTCTACGAGGTGATCCTCGGGCTCTTCGCGCTCATCTTCTATACCGACTACCGCTTGAGCATCAGCCGCTACGCGCGGCCGTGGCAGCCCTATCTCTTCATCGCTCTGGCCGCCGCGCTGCTCGCCTTCACCCTGGTGATACCGAACCCCTTCGTCAGCAACTGGCCGGTGCCCATGCGCTTCCGCCTGGGCAACTTCGTCTACATGATGGCGTTCCTGGCGCCGGTCGCGCTCAGCTACTCGCCGCGCCTCATGGCCTGGGCCGGCCTCTGCTGCGCGGTTTTCTGGTCGTTGGGCGTGCTCTGGACGGTGTCGCTCCCCGACACCCTGACCTGGGCGGACATGCCCGATCTCGGCGAGGCGAGCACGGAAGAGCTGATGCTCTTCTATCTCCAGCCCGGATTCGTCGATATCGAGGCGCGCATCCAGGACGTGATCGTGATGCTGTTGTTTGCCGCGGTGCTCGCTCTGGTGGTCTGGCGCTCGCGGCGCCTGGTGATTCGCCAGATCTCCGTGGCCCGCGAGCGGGCCAACCTCGCCCGCTACTTTCCGCCCAGCGTGGTCGACCGACTGGCGCGCCAGGAGAAGCCGCTGGGCGCGGTGCGGACCCAGCCGGTGGCCGTGCTCTTCGTCGACATCGTCGCCTTCACGCGCTTCGCCGAGGCCGCGGCCCCCGAGAAGGTGGTCGAGACCCTGCGCGCCTACCACGCATGCATCGAGCGCTGCATCTTCGAGTTCGGCGGCACCCTCGACAAGTTCCTGGGCGACGGCGTCATGGCGACCTTCGGCGCGCCCGAAGCGGGGCCGCGCGACGCGGTCAACGCGCTGGCCGCCGCCTGCGCCATCCAGCGCGACGTGGCGGCGTGGAACACGGAGCGGGAGCACGCCGGCGACCCACCGATCGCGGTCGCGCTGGGCCTGCACTTCGGCGAGGTCGTGCTGGGCGACATCGGCTCGGCCCGGCGGCTCGAGCTCGCGGTGCTTGGCGACGCGGTCAACGTGGCGAGCCGGCTCGAAGGGCTGACCCGCGAGCTCGGCTGCTGCACGGTGCTGAGCGACGACCTGGTCACCGCCGCGCGCGCCCAGGACGCCGAGGCCGCCGCGGCCCTGCTCTCGGATTTCGAAGAGGCCGCGCCCCAGGACCTGCGCAACCGCGCCGAGCCGGTCAAGATATGGGCCTCGTCGAGCGCCCTGCCGGCCGGGGAGTCGCGGCGGGCCGTCTAGAGCGGATCATGTTTAGATGGAACCACTTCGTGGTCTCCAACTAAACATGTGAATCCGCTCTTCATCCTAGTTTTGGAGCAGATTCACCGGGTTTGATGGATCGCCTATGGCGATTCAGTCAAACCCGGATCTGCTCTAGCGCCGCTGCCGCGCGCGGTATCCGGGTCGGGAGTTGGGAAGAGACGCCTTCTGCCCGCCGTGGTAGGATGTTCGGCGTGGCAGGCCGCGGAACCCGCGAGGTGCCTGTCTGCAGGCTGAAGCAAGGGGAGACCGCGGCCGTTCCAACCCCAACCTGGAGGAACGACCATGGCCACCATCAGAAATCCCGCCGAGTGGAGCACAGACCAGTTGCGCCACGCGGCCCATCATATGGCATCGGTCTTTCGCTCCCTCGGCGGGAGCGAGGCGAACACGAGGGCCGAGCTGCCCGCTGTCCGCCGGATCGAGATCGCCGACATCAGGGCCGTTCTCGAGAAGGGGGTCGAGGACTTCAGAGCCTGCCGGACCGACGTGGTCTTCCTCTGCGTCGTCTATCCGCTCTGCGGTCTGGTCCTGGCCCGCTTCGCCTTCGACTACGATCTCGTGCCGCTGCTGTTCCCGATCATCTCCGGCTTCGCCCTGCTCGGCCCGGTTGCGGCTGTCGGGCTCTACGAGATGAGCCGGCGCCGTGAGCAGGGACAGAAAGCGAGCTGGAGCGATGCCTTCGGCATCGTGCGCTCGCCCGCCTTCGGCGCGGTGCTGGTTCTGGGCCTCGTCCTCACGCTGATCTTCCTGGCCTGGATGGGGATGGCGCAGCTGATCTACCTGCAGACCTTGGGACCGGAGCCGCCGGCCTCGCTCGCGGCCTTCCTCGGCGACGTCTTCACCACCGGCGCTGGCTGGACCATGATCGTCGTCGGCATGGGGGTGGGATTCCTCTTCGCTCTCCTGGTGCTGGCGACCAGCGTGGTCTCCTTCCCGCTGCTGCTTGACCGGGACGTGGGCATCGGCCCGGCGATCTGGACATCGCTCCGCGTCGCGCGCGCCAACCCCGTGCCGATCGCGCTCTGGGGCCTCGTGGTCGCCGCCGGGCTGGTGATCGGCTCCCTGCCGCTGCTGCTCGGGCTGATCGTGGTCATGCCGATCCTGGGCCACGCCACCTGGCACCTCTACCGCAAGACCGTGGAGCGGTGAGGGCCAGTTGAGCGAGGGGTCGCGCGCTATTCCAGAAGCGCGTCCTCGAAGGGGAACTTGCTGAGCACGATGGGCCCGGACTCGGTCACCAGGATCTGCTGCTCCAGCTTGACGCCTTCAGGGCCGCCGACGGCGCCCATGTAGCTCTCGACGCAGATCGTCATGCCGGCTTCGAGCACGCCTTCGTAGGCGTAGGCCGCGTCTTCGGGATAGTAGATCGCCGGCCACTCGTCGCTCATGCCGATGCCGTGGGCCAGCACGGGGTAGTGCTGGGCGCGGTAGATCTCCGGCCGCACGTAGGCCTTCTCGACGATCTCGCGGAAGCTCGCGCCCGGTCGCATCAATTCGATGTTGTGGTGCACTTCCTCGTGGGCCAGGCGGTAGAGCTCGCGCTGCAGCGCCGAGGGCCTGCCGGGGCCGCAGAAGTAGGCGCGCGAGATGTCGGCGGCGTAGCCGAAGGGGCCGATCATGTCGGTGTCGAAGCACAGCAGCTCGCCCGGGCGCACCCGGCGGCTCGAGGCCTCCTGCTGCCAGGGATTGGTCCGGTCGCCGGACGACAGCAGGCGGCACTCGATCCAGTCGCCGCCGGCCTCGACGTTGGCCTGCCAGAGCAGGGCCCAGAGCTCGACCTCGCTGATCCCCGGCTTCAGCGCCGCGCGCATCCGTGCCATGCCGTCCTCGGCCACGGCGATGGCGTGGTTCATGCAGAGGATCTCCTCCGGCGACTTGATCGCCCGCGCCGGCTCGATCACGTCGGAGCCGTCCTTGACCTCGATGCCCAGGGCTTCGAGCGCCAGGGTCGGGCCGGCGCCGGCGCGCTCCACGGCCAGGCGCTTGTTGCCGCCGCCGTAGCGCTTCACCAGGTCGTCCATCTGGGCCGCCCACTTGCCGGCCCACTCGCCGTAGCGCGACCCGGCGAACATGAAGGAGAGCGGCAGGAGATCGTCGCGGGTCTCGTCGACCGTGCCCAGGCCGGCGGCGGTCAGGCGTCCCGGCTCGGAGTCGAAAAGCACGACCGGGCCCTCGGCCGGCACGAAGAGGTAGCCGGCGGGGATATGGGTCTGGAACAGGGCGCAGTTGCGCACGCCAGTCGCGTAGCGGATCGAGAGCGGCGAGAAGAGCACGCAGGCGGCGATGTCCTGCCGGACCAGCTGCGCGCGCAAGCGGCCTAGGCGGTAGCGGCGCAGCTTGGCCAGGTCGATCATGGCCTCGGTATCGGTCAGGACCACCGGCGGCGTCTTGCCCGCGGCCTGCTCGAGGGTGAGTGTCGCTTGCGTGGGCTTGCTGGGGGCGTTCATGGGTTCGGCGCCATTAATGGTTTCGGGTCGGGCAGCTCCGTCACTGACTGTTTGTCATGCCCGGACGTGATCCGGGCATCCAGAGTTGCCGGCCGCCCCTGGATTGCCGGATCGAGTCCGGCAATGACGGGAGAGAGAGGTTGTCTTGTCTTGGATGCACGATCAACCACGTCCTAGACCTGGATGTAGACCTGCCCGCCCTCGACCTTGACCGGATAGGTCTTGAGGTCGATGCAGGCCGGCGCGCTCCGAGCCGCGCCGCTCGGAATGTGAAAGCGGCCCTGGTGCATCGGGCACTCGATGACGTCGTCGATCACCAGGCCGCGACTGAGCGGCACCTTCTCGTGGGTGCAGAGCCCGTCGGTCGCGTAGTAGCGGTCGTCCGCCAGGCGGTAGACGGCGAAGCGCCGGCCCTCGTGCTTGAATTCGAGGACGTCCTCCTCGTCGATCTCGCCGGCCACGCAGACCGGCTGCCAGTCGCCGCTCATGTCCCGGCCACCGGCAGGCGCTCGCGCCCGAGGCTGCGCCTGAGGATCGCCCGCAGCACCTCGAGGTTGGTGCGCAGGAGGCCCCGGCTCGGCGCCGGCAGCTGATCGGCGAGGGCCGCGTTCAGCCGCGGCAGGGCGTGGAACGGCACGGTGGGGTAGAGGTGGTGCTCGAGGTGGTAGGACATGTTGGCGTAGAGGAAGCGCGAGAAGGCGTTGGTCGTGAAGGAGCGGGTCGACTTGGTGAGGTCGGTCTGGTCCTCGGCCAGCTCGGCGTGCTGGATGATGGTGTAGAGCTGCATGACCACGCCGCCGACCAGGCGGGGGATCACGAGGTAGACCAGGGGCCAGAGGGCGCCGGCCGCCAGAGCGGCGAGCGCGCCGCCGCCGTAGACCGCGAGGAAGATCCGCGACTCCCGCTGCAGCTTGGGCAGCTCCGAGGCCGGCGTGAAGTCGACCACCTCCGGCGCGAAACGCCCGGCGGCGTTGCGCAGCAGGTGGCCGAAGTCGTAGCGGTACTGGTCCAGGTCGGAGAGCTCCAGGAGCCAGCCCCTCAGGGTGAGCGGTGTCTCGAAGGGCATCTGGGCGTCCTTGGCCCGAATCCAGGTATAGGTGTGGTGGCGCGCGTGGGCGAAGCGGCGGAAGGTCGGCGGCTGGATGTAGATCAACGAGGTCAGCCAGAACACGGCCTCGTTCAGCCGGCGGGTCCGGAAGGCCGTGCCGTGGGCGCACTCGTGGGAGAAGGCGTAGGCCGGCACCGTCAGCACGCTGCCGTAGAGCAGCATGGCCGGCACGACCGCCCAGGTGCCGAGGCTGGCGGCGAGCAGGCCGCCGCTCGCGCCCAGCAGCAGGATCCAGAGGCCGAGGTGGATCAGCCCCGGCCGGTCGCTGCGCCGCATCAGCTGCTTCAGGGTCTTGTTGTCCAGGTCGACACCCGAGCTCGCGGGCGTGGTGGCTAGGGCATCGGTCATGTCCAGGTCCTATCGAGCCTCTTGATTACCGTCATGCTTCGACAGGCTCAGCATGAGGGAACTTTGTTGAAACAGCTTACCCTCACCCTGAGCTCGTCGAAGGGTGACGGTGCCGACTATAGACCCCCTTACCATCAACCTAGTTCCTGTAGTCCGGCTCTTCCTCGTCGAGGATGGCCTTCAGTTCGGCGAAGTGGCGGTCCGAAAGGTCGGGGTAGCTCTCCCAGTCGGCGACCGTCTGGCGCGCGACCGTGTCGGAGACGACGCGCAGCTCCTTGCCGGTGGCGTAAGCCGTGACCAGGGTCTCGCAGGCGCGCTCGAAGTAGTAGAGATCGTCGAAGGCCTGGGCGACCGTGGGACCGGCCACCATGACGCCGTGGTTGCCCATCAGCAGCACCGGCTTGTCGCCGAGCAGCCCGGCCAGGCGGTTGCCCTCGGCCTCGGTCAGCGCCATGCCCTCGAAGTCCTGGTCGACCGCGACCTTGCCGTAGAAGCGCATGGTGTTCTGGTCGATCGGCGGCAGGCTGCTGTCCTTGAGGCAGGTCAGCACGGTGGCGTACTTCGAGTGGACGTGGAGGAGGCAGCGGGCCCGGGGCACCAGGCGGTGGATCGGCGCGTGGATGCACCAGGCCGTGGGATCGACCCGGAAGGCGGCCCCATCGGATGAAGTCTCGGCAGCCGAGGTCTCGGCGTCGAGCAGCAGCAGGTCGCTCGCCTTGAGGCGCGAGAAGTGCCGACCGTAGGGATTGACCAGAAAGTCCCCGCCGTCCTCGCTCACCGCCAGGCTGAAGTGATTGGCCACGCCCTCGTGGTAGCCGAAGCGCGCGGCCCAGCGGAAGGCGGCCGCAAGCTCCCGGCGCAAGGCCTCGGTATCCGGCTGGGCGCCGCGGTTCGGCAGGGGTTGGACGTTCGGACGGGCCATGGCGACCTCGCGACACGGAGCGATGTTTCGAGTCGAAGCTAGCGCCGGCCACGCGCCGCCTGCAAACGACTAATCTTGACCCAATCCATAAGTTTCACTTATGTATCACTTCTAGGTGGGTGAGATAGGGAGCCGAAATCTGAGAAATGCCCTGCCGCCCCTGCAATGGCTGCGTTCCTTCGAGGCCGCGGCCCGGTACCTCAGCTTCACCGCCGCCGCGGCCGAGATCGGCGTCACCCAGTCGGCGGTCAGCCAGCAGATCAAGGCCCTGGAGCAGTTCCTCGGCCAGCCGCTGTTCCTGCGCCGGGCGCGCTCTCTCATCCTGACCGAGGCGGGCCTGGGCTATCTGCCGACGGTGCACGAAGCCTTCGCGGTGCTGGCCAGGGGCACCGCCCGCTTTCTCGGGCCGAACCCGGAGAACACCGTCGAGATCAAGGCCAACAACGCCTTCTCCGTGCTCTGGCTGACGCCGCGGCTGCCGGCCTTCCTCGCGGCCCACCCGGAGATCGAGGTCAACCTCTCGACCACCATGTGGGAAGCCGACTTCACCGGCGGCCCTGGCAGCGTGGAGGTTCGCTTCGGCCGCGGCGAGTGGCGCGGCGAGACCGGCGAGCTGCTGACCCAGGCCCGGATCTTTCCCGTTGCGGCGCCCGCCGTTGCGCGGCGGATCACGAAGCCGCTAGACCTGTCGGGGGAAACCTGGCTGCACCTGAGCGGCCTGCTCTACGACTGGGAGCACTGGCTGGCGAGCCAGGGCGCGGCCGCGCTGCGCGGCCGGCGCAACCACGCCTGCAACACCTATGTCCTGACGCTGAACCTGGCCCAGCGCGGCCTCGGCGTGGCCATGGCTCATCACCTCCTGGTCGAGGAGCCGCTCGCGTCCGGCGCCCTGGTCCGGCTGTTCGAGGGCGAGGTGCCGGCGCGCGAGGGCTATTACCTCCTGGGGCCGCGCGACGGCCGGATGAACCCGGCGGCCCGGACCTTCTGCGCCTGGTTGAAGGCGCAGCTCCAAGGGGACTAGTGTGGCTCTCCCGATCACCGAGGAACCGGCCCGCAAGACCGTGCTTACCATCCCGGCGTTGAAGCGGTTGCAAGGCGCGGAGTCCGTCCTCGTTGCGGGCTGCGGCGGCGGTTTCGACGTCTATGCCGGCGTGCCGATCGCCGAAACACTGCGCAAGGCCGGGAAGAAGGTCGTCCTGGCGAACCTTTCCTTTACCGCCCTGCCTCATAGCGGTGCGGAGAGGATTCCACCCGCCGTCTGGCGCATAGACCGTCAATCAAGTCCCATGGGCTACTTCCCGGAACGATGGTTGAACGAGTCGCTCGCGCTTCGCGGGGTATCCTGGCCGATCTACGCCTTCGAGAAGGCGGCCCCTGCCGCCGTCGCCGAGGGTTATCGCTACATCATCGGCGAACACGGGATCGATCTGGTTCTGCTTGTCGACGGCGGCACGGACAGCATCATCTTCGGGGACGAACCGGGTCTGGGGACCATCGTCGAGGACGCGGTCTCCGTCGTGGCGGCGCACTCCGTGGCGGGCGACCGGGCGATGCTGGCCTGCATCGGCTTCGGCATCGACCATTTTCACGGCGTTTCGCACCATTCCTTCCTGCAGAACACCGCTCAGCTGATTCGGGACGGCGGTTACCTGGGCAGCATCTCCCTGACGCCGGGCACGGAGGAGGCCGGACTGCTCGCCGATGTCGTCGCGTTCGCCAACCGGCAGCAGCCGGAGCACAAGAGCATCGTGATGAACTCCATCGTCAGCGCGCTCGAGGGCGCCTTCGGCGACCACCACGCGACCGAACGGACCGAGGGCTCGGAGCTCTTCATCAATCCCCTGATGCCGCAGTACTGGTTCTACGAAGCCGGAAAGGTCGTGAAGCGCATGACCTTTGCCGAGAAACTGATGTTCGCCCAGTCGTTCCAGCACGCGTACGCCATCATCGCGGAGGTCAGCGAGGCCCAGGAGCCCCGCCCGCGACTTCCCATTCCCCTGTGAACCGCAGGAGACACGCGCCATGGCCGCCACGAACCTGCTGTTCCTGCTGTCCGACGAGCACGCCCGCTCGGCCCTCGGCTGCTACGGCCACCCCCTGGCGCGGACGCCGACGCTCGACCGCCTGGCGGCGCGCGGCCAGCGCTTCGCCCGCGCCTATACGCCCTCGCCGATCTGCATCCCGGCGCGGGCGAGCCTGGCTACCGGCCAACCGGTCTTCCGGCACCGCTGCTGGTCCTCGGCCGAGCCCTACCACGGCCAGCACGAGAGCTGGATGCACAGGCTCCGGAGCCGCGGACATCACGTGGTCTCCATCGGCAAGCTGCACTTCCGCTCCGGCGCGGACGACAACGGCTTCAGCGAGGAGCTGCTGCCCATGTACCTGGCCAACGGCGGCCGGGGCTGGTCCCAGAGCCTGATCCGCGACACCCTGCCGCCCTTCCCGGAGGCCGTGGAGCTGGCCCGAGAGCTGGGGCCCGGCGAGAGCGACTACACGCGCTACGACCGCCGAATCACCGAGCGGGCCTGCGCCTGGCTGCGCGATAGTCCGGGCGGCGCCAAGCCCTGGGCGCTCTTTGTGTCCTTCGTCAGCCCGCACTTTCCCCTGACGGCACCCCAGGTGTTCTTCGATCTCTACGCCGGGCGGGACGTGCCGCCGCCCCGCAACGGCGCCCTCGACCACCCCGTGCTGCGCGAGATGCGCCGCTTCTGGGACTACGACGACTACTTCGAGGACGACGAGGCCCGCGTCCTGGCGCGGCGCAACTACTACGGCCTCTGCTCCTTCCTCGACGACAACGTCCGCCAGGTCCTGGAGGCCCTGGAGGGGTCGGGGCAGGCGGAACGCACCACCGTCGTCTACACCAGCGACCACGGCGAGATGCTGGGCGAGCACGGCTTCTGGACCAAGTCGGTGATGTACGAGGATTCGGTGGCCGTGCCGATGATCCTGGCCGGGCCCGGCATCCCGGCCGGCGTAAACCAGACGCCGGTGTCGCTGAACGACCTGGCGGCCACCGTCGAGCGGGCGGTGACGCCCGGCCCCTGCGCGGCGGTCGAGCCCTGGGAGGGCCGGCCGCTCCAGGACTTCGCGGCCGAGCCCGAGCCCGAGCGCCCCGTCATCAGCGAGTACCACGACGGCGGCAGCCCGACCGGCCTGACCATGCTGCGCCAGGGGC
>JASJEC010000070.1 GCA_030064845.1 Kiloniellales bacterium | reverse complement strand
CCCGTCACCGGGCGCCTCGCCACCGGCATAGCAACCGGCACGGAGAGCCTGGCCGACCCCGCGACCGCACCGCTTCTCGCCAAGGCTCGCGCCGAGCAGCCGCTCGATTCCCCCTGGCCGGTGGTGGCAGCGGCCGGCGAGGGGCACGTGGCGCTGACCTTGCGCGGTCCGCGGACCGACTTCGCCGCCGTTCAGAGCGCCTTCGTTTTCGCCGATACCTGGGGCGCGCTCGACCACGCGGCGACCCAGCGCCTCTCCCTGACCGAGGACGGCCTGACCGTCACCGCGCCGCTCGGCGCCGCGCCGCCGGACGGGGGTTTTTCAGGGGTCGTCACGCTCTTCCAGGAAAGCGGGCCGAGCCGGTCCTTCATTGTCACGAATGCGCCGATCTCGGCTTCCGATGCCCTCGGCGCCAATCCCGCACCCGGCCTCACGCTCTTGCTCGTTCTGGCGCTTGCCGGCGGGGTCTTGCTCAACCTCATGCCCTGCGTATTCCCGGTCCTGGCCGTCAAGGCCGTCGGCCTCGCCAAACAGGCCGACGAGACCCCCGCCCGGCGCCTCGCCCACGGGGGCGCCTATACCGCGGGCGTGGTTGCGAGCTTCCTGGTCCTCGCCGCTGTTCTTATCGTTCTGCGCGCGGGCGGGGAGGCGGTCGGCTGGGGTTTCCAGCTGCAGGAGCCCCTGGTCGTGGCCGCCTTGGCCTACGTCGTCATGGCCGTGGGGCTGAACCTCTCGGGTCTGTTCGAGGTCGGCGGCCGCCTCGCCGGCCTGGGCGGAACCGTGAGCATCGGCTCGGGACATGGCGGCTCCTTCGCGACGGGGGTTCTGGCCGCGGTCGTCGCCGCGCCCTGCACGGCCCCGTTCATGGCGACGGCGATCGGCGGCGCGCTGCTGCTGCCGCCGGCGGCGACGCTCGGTGTCTTCGCGGCTCTCGGTCTCGGCCTCGCCCTGCCGTACCTGCTGCTCACCGCCAGCCCGGCACTTGGCAGGCTGATGCCGAGACCCGGACAGTGGATGGTCCGTTTCAAGCAGTTCCTCGCCTTCCCCATGTATGCGACCGCGGCCTGGCTGATCTGGGTGCTGAGCCGGCAGGCCGGCCCCGATGCGGCCTTCATGGCGACGCTGGGCCTGATCGCCATCGCCTTCGCCGCCTGGGCATTGCCGGAACGGCCGTTCGCCGGGCAGGGGGCGGCGCGCGCCGTGCGCGTGCTGGCCGTGCTCGTGCCCCTGGCGGGCGCCACCGGCGCGCTCGGCTGGATCGCGGGCACCGGGGCGGCGCCGGTCGAGCCGGTAGCGGCGGGTAAAACCGCCGAGCCCTACAGCGAGGCGCGGCTGCAGGAGCTCGTGGACGCCGGACGTCCCGTCTTCGTCAACATGACGGCGGACTGGTGCATCACCTGCAAGGTCAACGAGCGTGTCGCGCTCAGCGGGTCGAGCTTCACGGATTTACTCGCCACGCACGATATCGCCTACCTGCAGGGAGATTGGACCAATCGGGACCCCGAGATCACCCGGTTCCTGGAGCGCTTCGGGCGGCTCGGCGTTCCGCTCTACGTGCTGTATCCCCCGGGCGGCGGCGAGCCCAGCGTGCTGCCGCAGATCCTCGCACCCGGCGCGGTGCGCGACGCCCTCTCTTCCCTGGCTTCGGGCCCCGCCTGAGCCTTCACCCACCAACCAACTGGAAAGGCTTTCGACATGCTTAGGACCACTGCCGTGA
This sequence comes from Kiloniellales bacterium, assembly GCA_030064845.1. Classification (NCBI taxonomy): domain Bacteria; kingdom Pseudomonadati; phylum Pseudomonadota; class Alphaproteobacteria; order Rhodospirillales; species Kiloniellales bacterium. The sequence goes on along the minus strand of JASJEC010000070.1, from coordinate 19,229 downwards.
AGACCGCACTCCTGGCCGCCATGGTCGCGGCGCTGCCCTTCGCCGGCGCGAGCGCAAGTCCCGAGGTCGGCGCCATGGCGCCCGGTTTCGAGGGCGTGACCGCGTCCGGCGAGACCGTCAGCCTCGGCGACCTCAAGGGCAAGACCGTCGTGCTGGAGTGGACCAACAAGGACTGCCCCTACGTGCGCAAGCACTACGACACCAACAACATGCAGGCGCTCCAGCAGGAGGCGAGGTCCGAGCACGACGTGACGTGGATCTCGGTCATCTCGTCGGCACCGGGACAGCAGGGGTATCTCGAGCCCAAGGAAGCGCTCGCCAACATCGACAAGACCAAGGCGTCGCCCGACCACCTGGTCCTTGATCCGAAGGGCGAGATCGGCAAGGCCTACGGCGCGGTCACCACGCCCCACATGTACATCATCAACGCCGAGGGAGAGCTGGTCTACAAGGGCGGCATCGACGACAAGCCCTCGTCGCGCCACAGCACCGTCGCCTCCGCCAAGAACTACGTCCGTGCCGCGCTCGACGACATGGCGGCGGGCCGTGAGATCGCGGAAGCCTCGACCCGGCCCTACGGCTGCTCGGTCAAGTACGCCTGGTGACGTGACCGGGTCGAAGTAGCAGGAAGAGGGGCGGGGCGGCCGAGCGCCGGCCGCCCGCCTCCTCGACGCAGAGGCCTGGCAGCGTCAGACATGTCACCGATCATGCTCCGTTCGCTCCGCTTGATTCTCGTGTCCGCGGCCCTGACGCTTCCCGCGCCCTCCGTCGCGGGGGCCTTCGACCGGGCGATGGCCGAGGCCGCTTCACGCTGGCTGGAGGCGGCGGGGCCGTCGGGCGAGCGGGCGTCATTCCCCTTCGCCGACCGGGAGCGCCGCGACTGGCACTTCACGCCCCGCCGGCGCGAAGGCCTGATGATCGGCGACATGAGCCAGGCGCAGAAGGACGCGACGACGGATCTGATGCGCGCGACCCTGTCGTCTACCGGCGTCCTGAAAGCCCAGGAGATCATGCGCCTCGAAGCCGTGCTGGCGGAGGTCGAAGGCTCGTCGCTCAGCTACCGCAATCCCGAGGGCTACTACGTCTCCGTCTTCGGCGATCCGAAGGGCTATCCCTGGGGCTGGCGGCTCGAGGGCCATCACCTCTCGATCAACGTCACGCTCGCAGCCCCGGACGAGGCCTTCGTGACGCCGCTCTTCACCGGTACTAACCCGGCCGTGCCGCCGTCGGGTTCGGGCTTCTCGAAGGTTATCCAGCAGGACGAGATGACCCTGGCGCTCCGCCTGATCCGCAGCCTCGAACCCGATCGGGCGGCGGCGGCCAGGCTCTCCTCGTCGCCCCGCAACATCGTCACTGGGCCCGGCGACGGCGACGCCCTCGACCGGCGGGCGGGCGTCCTGGGCCCGGACCTGACCGACGGCCAGAGAAGCCTCCTCAGGCAACTGGTCTCGGTCTACGTCGGCATGGCGCGCGACGAGGTCGGGCAGACTTACATGCGGCTATTCGACGAGGGCCTGGCCGAGACCTCCTTCGCCTGGGCCGGGGAGGCCGCCGAGCGGGCGGCCTTCTACTACCGCATTCACGGCCCCCGCATTCTGATCGAGTTCGACAACACGCGGGGCGGCAACCACATCCACGCGGTCTGGCGCGACCCCCTCAACGACTTCGGCCGGGACGCGCTGAGGCAACACTACGCCGACAGCCCCCACAGCCACGACGACTGGCCTTAGTAGGCTGCCGAACAACTTGTGAGCCCTTGATAAACGTCATCCTTCGACAAGCTCAGGATGAGGGTAAGTGCTTGAAACATTTTGCCCTCACCCTGAGCTTGTCGAAGGGTGATGGTTCGGACTGAGCACTTCTTCAGCAGCCTGTTAGAGCAGCCGCGTTTCTAGCGGTCTGCCCGGCCGGGCCGGATCGTCCCTCGCGCCTCTCAGCGAATGACGTAGGGCGCGTCGAGACCCTTCAGGATCGGGGCGTCGCGCTTGTAGATGTCTTTGCGGAAGACGATCTCGCCCGGGTTCCGTGCCGTCTCGACCGTCCAGTATTGCAGCAGGACGGGCAGCGGCTTGGCCAGATTGACGGTCGTCGTCTTGCCGGATGCCAGCACCTGGTCGATCCGCTCGCGGGTCCAGCTCGGGTCGTCGCTGAGCAGCAGCTCGGCCAGGTCGAAGGGCTTGTCGACCCGGATACAGCCCGAGCTGAAGGCCCGCTCGGCCTTCTCGAACAGCGGTTTCGAGGGCGTGTCGTGCAGGTAGACCGCGTACTTGTTCGGGAACATGAACTTGACCCGGCCGAGCGCGTTCTTGTCGCCGGGGCCCTGGACGATCCTGTAGGGGAAGCCCTTTGCGCTGAGCTTCGACCAGTCCAGCGAGGCCGGGTCGACCGCCTTGCCGTCGCGCGCGACGACCTTGAAGTTGTTCGCCGTCAGAAAGTTTGGATCCTTCTTGGCCTTCGGCAGAATGCTCCGCCCCAGGATGCCCGAGGGCACGGTCCAGGTCGGGTTGAACACGATGTGGGTCATGTTCTCCCGGAATACCGGGGTCTTGCGGAACGGGGCGCCGACGATCGAGCGGGTCGTCCACTTGATGTCGTCGTCGTTCATCACGAAGGTGCGGAACCCGGCGACGTTGACGATGATGAAGTCGCCCTTCAGACCGGGCAGGACCCAGCGCGCCCGCTCGAGATTGACCCGGATCGTGTCGATCTTGGCCTGGGGCGGCCGGTTCATCGCGGCCCGCGTGGCCGGGCCCACGGCCCCGTCGGGCTCGAGGCCGTGGCGGTTCTGGAATTGCTTCACCGCCGCCTCGAGGGGCTCGTCGAAGACCAGCGGCGCGGCGCCCGCCGCCTGATTCAAATCGCCGCTGATCACCAGCCGGTCGCGCAGCAGGGCGACGCGGCTGTCCTCCATGCCCGGCTTGAGGGCCGGGCCCTCGGGCAGCTCCGGCCACCCGCCCTTGGCCTCGATCTCGCGGTACTTGGCGAGCGCGGTCTTGAGCAGCCCGTAGACCGGGTGCTTGGGCTCCAGGTCGCGGAGCAGCTGGCCGACGGCGCGGGACTCGATCGCCTCGTTGGCCAGGACCACGGGCTCCTTGTCCAGCACCCTCTCGCCGAAGTTCCACGAGGAGTCGAGCGCGGCCGGATCGAGCTTGCCGTCGAAGATCTGCGAGCCGAGACGCACCAGGCTGTCGGTCATCAGCACGTCGAAATCGGCCAGCGCGGCCGGGTCGTCGGACCCGCCGGCCAGCCGCGCGCGCATCTCGTCGAGCGCCTCGGCGTGGAAGTCGGCGGGGTTCAGGCCCTGCTCGGGACTGGCTTCGACCGCCGCCAGCAGGGCCTCGACGTTGTCCTGGTCGGTCCAGGCCGGCGCGAAGCTCCGTAGGCGATAGAAGTCGGGGATGAAGTGGTCCGCCGCGATCGGCGCGCCCTGGATCGATAGCGCCTTGCCGGTGCCGATCTGCTCGACGTGGGCCTGGATCGCCTGCTCGACGGCGGCCTGGGCCAGGGCCGGCGGGGCCTGGCCGACCAGCCAGAGCGCCGAAACGGCGAGGAACAGGGCCTTGGTCACGGAACGTCGCGCGGTCATGAGCTTCCCCTACGGATCCTGCTGCGCGGGCCGGCGCCCCCTTCCGGCCGGCCCGCTCGGCGAGAGTCCTAACACGAAAGAGCGCGGCTGTTGACTGGCATTTGAACCAGATTGTCCCGGGATGATTCCTCGGGGCTCGGGGCATCGCGGCCGGGTTAAACCCTGCCTTAACCTGGGAACGCGCAGTGTCCGTCGCAGTCTGGTCTTCCCGTTCCGGAGCCCCCATGTCCCGGATATTCTGGCTCTCCATCGTCGCGGCCCTGATCCTTCCGATGGCCGGCGCCGCAGCCTCTAACAAGGGAATGCGGGAGAATGCCCTGGTCACGGCAATCCGCGCCCAAGACAACGATAGCCTGCGCCAGCAGCTTGACGCCGGCGCCGACCCCAACAGGATTCTGACTGACAATCCCTACTGCTGCGAGGCCGGCTCGACGCCCTTCATGGTCGCCGCGGCTCAGGGCAATACCGAGGCCATGCAGCTTCTCGCGGCGGCCGGCGCGGATATCGGCGTCAATCACGGTTTCTACGGCACGGCTCTCCACGCGGCAGCCCGGAAGGGACAGGGGCAAGCGCTGCGATGGCTGCTCGACGCAGGGGTCGATCCCAACACCACGACCGCCTACAACGGCCTCATGCCGCTGCACGTTGCCACGCTTCACGGCCAGGCGCTTGCCGTTGCGCTGCTGGTGCAGCGCAGTGCCTGTGTCGATTGCACCTATCAAAAGGAGAACGGGGGGGTCTACAGCCCCTTGGCAGATGCGGCGGCCTCGGGTCACCGGGCCATCGTCGAGATCCTGGTCAGCGCGGGGGCGGACTTGAACAAACCCTGCGGCGACGCGCACTTGTACGGAACGCCTCTGGCGCATGCCGCCCAGCAGGGTCGGGCCGACATCGTGGAGATACTCGTTGCGGCGGGCGCCGATCTCAATCCTGCCGACGATCCTCCGTTGCACGGCGCGGCTTCGATGGGCCACACGGAGATCGTTATGCGTCTCGTCGAGCTCGGTGCCGACATCGATGCCCGCGACCTCGATAGCCGCACGGCTCTGACACTCGCCAGGAACCACGGGCATGACGCCGTGGCCGATTACCTGGAGAAGGCCATGGCCGAACGTTAAGGTCCCCGGTGCCGATCGATCCGGGCGTCTCTACACGTCCAGTCGGGAGATCTCGTCCCGCATGGCGGCGATGCGGGTCCGGTCGGAGGGGTGGGTCGACATGAACTCGACCGTGTTGCCGCCCTTCTTCGACATGGTGTCCCAGAAGCGGAGCGCCTCGTCGGGCTCGTAGCCGGCGCCGGCCATGTAGCGGACGCCGAGCCGGTCGGCCTCGAGCTCGTGCTGGCGCGAGTAGGGCAGGATGATGCCGAAGGTCACCCCGGCGCCCAGCGCCGCGGCGATGGCGCCGGCGTGGCGGCGGTCCGACGAGGCGGCGACGATGGTCGCGGCGGTCAGGCCGATGCCGGCCAGGATCTGCTGGCTGGCGCGCTCCGCCGAATGGTTGCCCGCCACGTGCCCCACCTCGTGGCCCATGACCGTCGCGATCTGGTCGTCGTTGTCCATGATGTCCAGGATGCCGGTGTAGAAGGCGACCTGGCCGCCGGGCAGCACGAAGGCGTTGACCTGGTTGCTCTCGATCACCGCGAACTCCCAGTTCCGGTCGGTGACCCCCGAGGCGTCGACGATCTCGGTGCCGATGCGGTCGACCTGCTTGTTGACCGGGCTGCCGGTGACGAAGGTCTCCCTCTGCTTGATCTGCGACCAGGCCGAATCGGACATCTGCATCAGCTGCTGATCGGATATCAGGATGAGCTGGCGGCGGCCGATATCCGGGTTGGTTTCGCAGCCCGACAGGGCCACCACGTAGCCCGCCGCCAGCCCGACCAGCAGATCCCTTCGATCCATCGCAATCGCCATCGGTCCTTCTCCTCGCCTGTTGCCGCCAGTATGGGCCGCTAGATGTGCCGCGTCACGCCGCAGGCGGCGCTCGCGTTCTCCTCGCGGGGACGTTCAGCCACCGGGAGCGCCCTGGGTGTTGACGTAGAGCGCGTAGAGCGACTGGCTCGCCGCCATGAAGAGCCGGTTGCGCTTCGGGCCGCCGAAACAAAGGTTGGCGCAGCGTTCTGGCAGCGCGATGCGGCCGATCTTGGTGCCGTCGGGTGCGAAGACGAGAACGCCGTCGAGCGCCTCGGACCCCATGCCCCAGCCGCACCAGAGGTTGCCGTCGATATCGCAGCGCATGCCGTCCGGCGTTCCGCCCGGGCCGGCGTCGATCAGCACGCGCTTGTTGCCGATCTCCCGGCCGTTCTCCGCGACGTCGTAGGCGAGGATCTTCCGGTGGGGAAGGCCGCGCGACTCGACGACGTAGAGGATCTTCTCGTCGGGCGAGAAGCAGAGGCCGTTGGGCCCCAGGACGTCCGCGGTCAGGAGCGTGACCTCGCCGTTCTCGCCGTCGATCCGGTAGACGCCCTGCTCGAGCTCGGGATCGGCCTTGTGGCCCTCGTAGTTGCCGAGGATGCCGAAGGGCGGGTCGGTGAACCAGACCGATCCATCCGATTTCACGACCACGTCGTTCGGCGAGTTGAGCCTCTTGCCCTGCCAGCTGTCGATCAGCACCGTGACCGTCCCGTCGTACTCGGTGCGGGTCACCCGCCGGCCCCCGTGCTCGCAGGTGACCAGGCGGCCCTGCCGGTCGCGCGTGTTGCCGTTGGCGAAGTTCGAAGGCCTGCGGAAGGCGCTGACCGCGCCGGTCTCCTCCTCCCACTTCAGGATCCGGTCGTTGGGGATGTCGCTCCAGAGCAGGTAGCGCCCGTCGCCGAACCAGACCGGCCCTTCCGACCAGCGGCACCCGGTATAGAGCCGCTCCACGGCCGCGCTGAAGATGCGGTAGGGCTCGAAGCGCTCGTCGAGGGTCTCGATGGCCGGGTCGGGATAGCGCGGATGGTCGCGCCAACCGGCGGTCGCGGGGGTGCCTGCGGTCATGCTCGATCCTTCTTCCGGAAAGTCGGAGCAACGCCTGCGCATGCAGTCTAGACGTGGCGCGTCACGCCGCCGTCGACCCGGATGTTCTGGCCGGTAATGTAGCCCGCGTCGTCGGACAGGAGGAAGGCCGCGGTCTTGGCGATCTCGTCCACCGTGCCGATGCGGCCGAGCGGCACGCCGGCGCGGGTCTCCTCGCTGTGGTCCAGGCTGTCGATGAAGCCGGGCAGGAGGCAGTTCATACGGATGTTGTCCTTGGCGTAGCGGTCGGCGTAGAGCTTGGCGAAGCTGCCGATCCCGGCGCGCAGCACCGAGGAGACGGGAAAGCGCAGGTCCGGCTCGAAGGCCGAGAAGGTCGTGATGTTGACGATCGCGCCCTTGCCCTGCTTCTGCATGATCGGCGTCACCAGGCGGCAGAGCCGCACCACGTGGAGCACCACCAGGTCGAGTCCGTAGCGCCAGTCCTGGTCTGTGATCTCCAGGAGGTCGCCCTTGGGCGGCCCGCCGGTGTGATTGACCAGGGCGTCGATCCGGCCGTAGCGCTCCAGCGTCTTCTCGACCAGGGACTCCAGGTCGGGCAGCTCGGCGACCGAGCCGCGCAGGCCGAACCCGCCCAGCTCCGCCGCCAGGTCCTCGGCCCCGCCGCTCGGCGACATCAGCGCCAACTGATAGCCCCGCTGGCTCAGCTCCCGCGCGACGGCGGCGCCCATGCCGCGGCCGCTTCCCGTCACGATGGCGACTTGCTGCTCGGATGACATGGCTGCTCCCCCTCTAGTCGGACCTCACCGCATGCCAGACTGATAGCGAATGCCGCGCGGCTAACCAAGGCTTGAAGTACCCCATGACAGCCGGAAAGGGCCCGATGCTCGAAACACCCTGTCCCTCTCCCGACGGGAGAAACCAAAAAGGATTCACCACAGAGAACACAGAGAGCACAGAGAACCAAATGAAAGAGTTGGTTGCGCGCAAAGCGCGCCAGAAAACACTTTAGTTTTTCCTCTGTGTTCTCTGTGTTCTCTGTGGTGAATCCTTTTGGTTTTGGCCCGGCACGACCCGGCCAGAGGGGCCGTCAGCGATGCAAACTGTCGACAGTGTCAGCTATCCAATCGGTCTGTACAGGTTTGCCGGCGGAACGGAATTTCGGCGGGGGCGGCATGAGGTTCGGGATCTATGGACGGTACGAGCTGGAGGTGGTGCGTGAAGGCGGCGCTTGGGCGGTCTACCGCGTCGAGGGGAAGCGGCGGCGCCCGGAGCGCGACCTTGTCGTGCCGCCGGAGATCACGGAAGCGGAGGTCCAGACCTACCTGGATGACCTGTTGCACGAGCTGGCGCGGCCAGGCACGGCGATCGAACGCCTCGACTGAAAACCTCAGCCCAGCGCCAGGAAGATCATCGCGCCGGTGCCCCAGAGCGCCAGCTGGAAGTGGGTGTTCTGGGCCCACTCGTGGCAGAACCAGTAGCCGAAGTGGTTGCCGACCACGAGGAAGCCCGACCAGATCGAGGTGAAGGCGAGCGCGCCGGCCATGGCCGCGGTCTTGGCGGCCGTGGGATCGGCCAGGCCGACCAGGGCGAGGGCCATCCAGCCGACCGCGACCAAGAGCAGCAGGCAGGCCAGGGTCTCGCAGACGACGATGAAGCGGAAGGCGGCGCGCTGCCAGCCGCGCGAGTCGATCCGGCGCGCCTCGATCTGCTCGTAGGCCTCGGGGAAGTTCTCGCGCAGCCGCTTGAGTTCCAGCACCTCGGCGGTGAAGGTCTCGTTCATCGAGGGATTGAGGATGTTGTCCCGCACGCCGAGCAGCAGCCAGCCCGCCAGGTAGGCCGTCAGGCAGGTCTGCGCGAAGAGGATCATGGTTTCCATCGCAATCCCCTTCAGCCCCGCGGCGCCGGCGGCGCGGCGGCCTCGACCTCACGCATCAGCTCGCAGAACCCGGCGACCATGGAGGCGATGTCCTTCTCGCCCAGCTCGGCCGTGGCGGCCGAGGCGTCGCCCACGGTGCCCTTGGGGTTGAGGTCTTCCGACAGCCAGGAGACGTTGGCGTCGGAGGAGTGGTAGCCGAGCCGCTTGAAGCGGGCCTTCATGTCGGACTGGCTGCTGGCGAAGTCCTCGGCCTTGGCCATGTCGACCAGCTCGGGCCTGAACGCCAGCATCACCGAGGTCTCGCTCGTGCCGCCGTGGATGTCGGTGTAGTCGGGCCCGTAGTTGTAGATCTCGCGCCACTTGCCGAGGCGGCCCCAGCTCGTGGTGACCACCATCATGGCGAGGCGCGCGCGCAGCTCGCGGGCGACGATCTCCATGGGCGAGACGTTGCCGCCGTGGCTGGTGACGATGACCAGCTTGCGCACCCCGGCGCGGGCCACGCTCTCGCCGATGTCGACCCAGCTCTGGATGACCGTCTCCCAGCCGACCGTCAGCGTGCCGGGATAGGTGATGTGCTCGTTGGACTTGCAGATCTCCTGGACCGGCAGGAAGACCACCGGGCTCTCCGCCGGCAGGGCCTCGGCCGTGCGGGCCACCATGTCCTCGGCGATGAAGGCGTCGACACCGACCGGCAAGTGCGGCCCGTGCTGCTCGATCGCGGCGATCGGCAGGACGGCGATCCACTCGGAGAGGTCGCCCTGGAACTCTGTCATCGGCATCTCGCGCCAGAATCGTCTGCTCGGCACTTCAAACCTCCTCGGCGGCTATCAGGTTCTTGAGAGCTTTAGCGCCCTTGATTCCCGTCATCCTTCGACAGGCTCAGGATGAGGGACAGTGTTTGACAGATCTCACCCTCACCCTGAGCTTGTCGAAGGGTGATGGTGCGGACTTGCCGCGTCTTCCTCCGCGGCCAGGGCCTCGATCTCGACCAGGAATTCCGGCCGGTTGAAACCCGAAACAATCATGAGTGTCGAGGCCGGCCGCTCGGTCAGCACCATCAGGTAGCGGTCCCGCGCGGCCATGTAGCCGGCCATGTGGCTTCGGTCGGTCACGTAGGCGTTGATCCGCAGGATCTGCGCCCGGCTGAGCCCGGCCTCGCCCAGGATCGCGTCGATGTTGGCGAAGCAGAGGTCGGCCTGACCCTCGGCGGTCTCCGGGATCACGCCGTCGGCGCTGATGCCGAGCTGCCCCGAGGTGACGACCAGCCGCCGGGCGAAGGCCTCGACGCCGTGGGCGTAGGCCGCGAAGGGCGGGTGGATCCCGGCGGGGGTCAGGCTCCTCATGGCGCCGCCCGCTTGATCCCGGGATAGACGTAGGATCCGGTCGGGTCGTAGGCGTAGTCCGGGTTCTCCCAGCCGATCATCTTGCCCGGGTTCATCAGCCCCTTGGGGTCGGTCTCGCGCTTCAGGGCCAGACGCGCCGGGTCGGCGTCGCTCCGGTTGCCCTCCTCGTAGGTGTAGGCGTGGGGGTTGTAGCAGGGGCAGCCGAGGTCCTCGAGCTCCTGGGCGACCTGGTTCAGCCGCTCCTCGGTGGTGAAGCGGTAGAGCGGCAGGAAGCTGGCGTAGGTCTTGCCGCCGGCCCGGGTGTACTCGACGTGGCCGACGATCTCCTCGGGGAAGCGCTCGGCGATCTGCGACAAGGCGCCGAGCGGGTCCGAGGCCGGCGTCCCTACCTGGAGGTAGGTGATCGTCTGGTCGGCCTTGATCGCCTGCAGGGTCGTGTGGTTCCAGGTCAGGTGATAGAGCGGCGGCAGGCCCCGCTTCTCCTCGTCGCTCGCTCTGTCGGAGCGGTAGACCATCCGGCCGCCCCGCTTCTCGGCCTCGCCGATCAGCGGCGCGACGGCGTTGGGCGCCGCCATGACGCAGAGCAGGGAATCGCCCTCTTCGAGGTACTTGCGGTGGCGCGCGAAGTATTTGTGCGGCGCGGGCCCCTGGACCGCCGCCAGCTCCTTCAGCCAGAGCCCTTCGTGGTGGGCGATCTCCCAGCCGGCCTTGAGCGCGCCCGCCCAGTCGTCGAAGCTGATCAGCAGGTCGACCCAGTTCTGGGCCGGGGCCAGGGGCATCTCGACCTCGGTGATGATGCCGTTGACCCCGTAGGAGTGGTGCACCAGCCCGATCTCGTCGCCGGTCAGGTCGATCAGGCGCGGCTCCTCCTCGAGGGTCGCGAGGCGCAGCCGCAGGATGTTGCCCGGCTCGCGCAGCATGCCCCAGCGGACCGAGCCGACGCCGCCCGAGCCGCCGGCGATGAAGCCGCCGATCGTCGCGGTCTCCCGGGTCGAGGGATGCATGCGCAGCTCCTGGTTGCTCGCCGCCCGGGTCTCCTCCTCGATCTTGCTCAGGATCGCGCCCGGCTCGGCGACCAGCACGCCGTCGCCGATCGACACGATCCGGTTCATCGACTTCATGTCGAGCACCACGCCGCCGGCGAGCGGCACCGCCTGGGCGTAGTTGCCCGTGCCGCCGCCCCGGGCCGTGACCGGGATGTCGAGCGCCCAGCAGGCCGCCAGCAGCTTGAGCAGCTCGCCCTCGTCGCGCGGCGAGACCACGGCCTCGGCCCGGACGTTCTCGAGCTGCGCCTTGAGCAGCGGCGAGTACCAGAAGGCGTCGCGGCTCTTGCCCTTGACGGTCCGCTCGTTGGTGGTGATCGGCACGTCGCCCAGTCTCTCGGTCAGCGCTGCGATGCGGCTCATGGCTCCATTCCCTTCAAGTCGTCCAAGTCTTCGTAGTCCGGCGGTGCGGTCTCGACCGGGCGTCCCCCGGACAGGATCACACGCCGGGAAAGCGGGCGCGAGACAAACTCGCTCCAGTTCCGCGCCCGGAAGATCACCAGGTCCGCCGGTCCGCCCGCGGCGATGCGGCCCGCGCCCGCCAGGCCCATGAGGTCGGCGGGCACCGTGGTGACCGCCGAGGCCCAGTCGCCGACCGGGTGGTCGAGCTGCATGATGCGCACGGCGTCGCGGAACAGCTCGGGCACGTCGAGGTCGCCGTAGGCGTAGTAGCCGTCGCGCACGTTGTCGGAAGCCAGCGCGACCGGGATGCCGCGCCGGCGGATCTCCTCGACCGGGGCGTGGCCGCGGGTGCGCGGCGACTCCGCGCTCCGGCGGTCCAGGAGGTAGGCGTTGGTCAGCGGCAGGGCCACGATGCCGAGCCCGGCCTCGGCGGCGAGGTCCAGCGTCCGGTCCATCTCCGCGCGCGGCTGCACGGAAAGCGCGCAGCAGTGGCCGACCAGGACCGGGCCCTCGAAACCGGTCCGCAGGACCGCCTCGGCGACGGCCCTGAGGCAGTGGGACTCGGGGTCGAGGTTCTCGTCGGCGTGGAAGTCGAGCGCCAGGCCGTGGTCTTCCGCCAGGGCGATCATGCGCTCCAGAAAGTCCTCCAGGCCCGGCGTCGTGTAGAGGAAGCCGCTGAGGATGCCCGGCCTGCGCGTCGCCGCCTTGGCGGCCAGGTGCTCGACCCAGTCGGCCGGCTCCTCGGGGCCGGTGAAGGGGCAGAGCTGGAGCGTGAGACGGTCGCGCCAGGTCTCGGCGAGGTCGCCCAGGACCTCGAAGGCCCGGTCGAAGACCGCCCGGTTGCCGTCCACGTGGCTGCGCAGCGCGGCGGTGCCGTGGGCGTGGGCCGCGGCCAGCTGGAAGCCCGCCCGGGCCGCGATGTCGGCGCCGTCCTGGTAGCGCTCCCCGTCGGCCTCGGCCGCCCGTCCCGCCGCGGCGAAGCTGCCGTCGGCGTTCGGGCTGCGCGCCCAGACCTGGCCCTTGTCCAGGTGGGTGTGGCAGTCGAGCGGCCGGGGCCAGACCAGCGCGCCGGCCAGGTCCGGCCCGGGCGGCAGGTCGCTCTTCTGGCCGGGCGCGCCGATCCAGTCGATCCTGCTGCCGGCAACCGCGAGGTCCGCCGAGACCAGCCCGTCCCCCGCCGCCGGCAGCCCGGCCGCGCCCACCGTGCAGGCCGGGACGCGAACGCCGCGCAGCGAGAAGCTCTCGCCGGCGAAAAGATCGGTCAGGTTATCGGAGTTAAACCAAGGCACAGGCCGTCAACCTCGAAGGAGATCCAGGTCGGCCCGAAAAACCAAGTGCCAGTGGTGCTCAATAATTGGAGAACCTTCAGCCGACAATCAAGCCCCAACTTGTCGGCCGCCAAAAGGCGCGTCCAGTCGGCACCATCACCCTTCGACAAGCTCAGGGTGAGGGCGAGGTGTATCCAGAACATACCCTCATCCGCGCGCAGCGCCGGGCTTCGCCCCCTGTCGAAGGATGACCGCGATCACGGGCTCGGCGTCCCTCCAGCCCGCTAGAACCGATCCACCCTGTAGGGGGCCAGGTCGATGCCGGGCTCCTTGCCGGTGACCAGCTCGGCGATCAGGCGGCCCGTGGTCGCGGCCCAGGTCAGGCCCAGGTGGCCGTGGCCGAAGGCGTAGTAGGCGTTGGGCGCCCGGGTCGCCCGCGAGATCACCGGCAGGGAGTCGGGTAGGGAGGGGCGGGGGCCCATCCAGCGGCTGCCCTCGGTCTTCTTCAGGCCCGGATAGATCCGCCTGGCCCGCTCGACCTGGGCGCGGGCGCGGGCGTAGTTCGGCGGCGCGTCGAGGCCGCCCAGCTCGACCGAGCCGCCGATCCTGAGCCCCATCTCCAGGGGCGTGATCGCCAGGCCCTGGGCCGGATGGACGATCTGCCGCCGCGGGCTGACCCCCGGATCGGCGATCGTCGTGTGGTAGCCCCGGTCGGCCTCGAGCGGCACCCGGTCGCCGATCTGCCGGGCGAGCCGGTGCGACCAGGCGCCGCCGGCGATCACCAGGCTCTCGACCGGCTCCTGCGTGCCGTCGGCCAGGCGGAGCGCCCGGACCCCAGCCTCCGCCGCTTCGATTCCCCGCACCTCGCCGCGCTTCAGGGCGCCGCCCTGGCGCGAGAAGTCTTCCGCGAAGGCCTGGACCAGGCGGAAGGGGTCGTGCACGTGGCGCCAGCCCTTGTTGATCACGCCGCGGGCGAAATCGGGCGCCAGGTCCGGCTCGAGCTGGCGCAGCTCCTCGCCGGGCAGCGTCTCGTGGGGAAAGCCGTGGATCTCGCAGAAGGCCCACTTGTCCCGGTCGGCCCGGTACTCGGCCTCGCTGCCGTAGAGGGTCAGGCACTCGTCGGGCGCGACCATGTCCTCGACGCCGGCCGACTTCAGCAGGGGCAGCAGGTCGTCCCAGGTGCTGTGCGACAGCGGCGCCGCGGCGGCCACCACCTCGGCGACCCGCTTCTTCGTGCCGGCCCTCAGGAACCGCAGCAGCCAGGGCAGCAGCCACGGCAGGTAGGGCCAGCGCACCGCCAGCGGCCCCAGGGGATCGAGCAGCCAGCCGGGCACCTTGGCGAAGTGGCCCGGCTGCGACAGGGGCATGAACTCGGTGACCGCGATGCCGCCGCAGTTGCCGAAGGAGCAGGCCTCGCCGGGCCCCAGGCGGTCGATCACCGTGACCTCGCGGCCCGCGCGCTGCAGGTAGAGCGCGCAGGACAGGCCGACGACGCCGGCCCCGACCACCGTGATCTTCTCGGTTTTCATGGAAGCTAGCTATGCCAGGGTCGCCCCGCGGGCGCAAAGGGGCACTTGCCGGAAGTCCCGCCATGGGTTTGCATAGCGGCGCGGGCATCGACACTAGGCGAGACAGGGGATGAAGGTCGTCCATTCACCCGAGCACAGCCGCCACGTGCCGCGGTTCTTCCTGGTCAACGGCACGCGCCAGGAGAGTCCCGAGGTGCCGGCGCGGGCCGAGGCGCTGCTGAAGGCCGCGGAAGACGACGGGCACGAGACCCAGGTTCCGGAGCAGGACTTCGGGTGCGGGCCGCTCGCGGCGGTCCACACGGCGGAGTACCTGCAGTTCCTCGAGCACATCCACGCCCGCTGGCGGCGTATCGAGGGGGCCTCGGACGAGGTCGTGCCCAACGTCCACCCCAACGGCCGCGGCGCCGGCTATCCGGCCTCGGCGGTCGGGCAGGCGGGCTACCACATGGCCGACACGGCCTGCCCGATCAACGAGGGCACCTGGGGCGCGGCCCGGGCCAGCGCTAACTGCGCCGTGCAGGCGGCCGAGCTGGTTCTAGGCGGCGCTCGGTCCGCCTACGCGCTCTGCCGCCCGCCCGGCCACCACGCCTTCGCCGACATGGCCGGCGGCTTCTGCTTCCTGAACAACACGGCGATCGCCGCCCAGCACCTGCGCCTCGGCTTCGAGCGGGTCGCCGTGGTCGACGTCGACCTGCACCACGGCAACGGCACCCAGGGGATCTTCTACCGCCGCGCCGACGTGCTGACCGTGTCGCTGCACGCCGACCCGGAACGCTTCTACCCCTTCCACTGGGGCTATGCCTCCGAGCGCGGCGAGGGGCCGGGCGAGGGCGCCAACCTGAACCTGCCACTGCCGCGCGGCACGGGGGACGACGACTATCTCGACGCGCTGGCGATCGCCATGAAGCGGGTCGAGGCCTTCGCGCCCGACGGCCTCGTCGTCGCCCTCGGGCTCGACGCCCACGAGGGGGATCCCTTCAAGGGCCTGGCGATCACCACCGAGGGCTTCGGGCGCATCGCCGGGGTGCTGGCCGGCCTCGACCTGCCCACCGTGCTGGTCCAGGAGGGCGGCTACCTCAACGAGGCGCTCGGCGCCAACCTCCAGGCTTTCCTGCGCGGCTTCGAGGGGCTGCAGGGCGACGAGGCGGAAGCGCAGGAGGAGACCCGGGAGGAGGCAAGCCAGAGGAGCCTCGGGCTGTGAGCGGGCTCGTCCTGCGGGACGCGACCCTGGGCGACGCCTTCGCGGTCCACCAGATGCTGCGCGCCCTGGCCGAGGAGGTCGGCGAGGGCGCCGCCTTCGCCGCGACCCAGGCCGACGTCGAGCGCGACGTCTTCGGCCGCGAGCCGGCCTACGAGGCCGTGGTGGCCAGCCTGGAGGGACGGCCCGCGGGTCTGACCACCTTCTTCACGACCTATTCGACCTACAAGGGCCGGCCCTGCCTCCACGTCAACGACCTCTTCGTGCAGCCCTGGGCGCGGCGCGACGGCATCGCCCGCGCCCTGTTCGCCCTGGTCTGCCGCCGGGCGGCGGCGCGCGACTGCTGCCGCGTCGAGCTCAAGGTGCTGGACAACAACCCCGCGCGCGCGTTCTACGAAGCGATCGGCATGGGCCAGAGTCGCGAGGTCACCTATACGCTGACGGAGGAGGCGCTGGGGCGTTTGGCGGGGGAGTAGCGGCTTTGCGACTGCGCGTCCCGTCGATCGGGCCGACTTCGGCGCCAAGAACAGTCGGCGGCGGCGCTCACTCCACTTGGAACCCGATTAGGTCTCCTTCGTTGTCGTCCGGCGATTGGCCCAGTGAGATCTGGCCCGAGCCCACCAGCTGGACGTGCTCGCGCTTGAGACAGAGCCGCCGGTCGTCGGCGAGCACGACGAAGGTGCCGTTCGAACTCTGATCGGTCAGGGTGTAGCGGTCGTCCTTGACCTCGATGGTGGCATGACGGCGGGAGACGAGGTCGCCTTCGACAACGAGGTCGCACTGATCCTCGCGGCCCATCCAGAGCTTCTCGCTGCCGCGCACTTCCAGTCGTTGCCCACGATAGTAAAGGCTGAGATGCCGCTCGGCCCGGGACACCGTCTGTGCGCCTTGGAACATCATGGTGCCATCGGCCTCGAGAGGCACCAGCCCGTAGATCCTGGTCGCTTCGGTTTTGCCCTTCAGCATCACCTCCTGGAGGAAGCGGGTGCCGGCGCGGATCGCCGCCGGCAGGCACTCCACGACCGCTTCGGTAAAGAGGGTCTCGTCCGGCTTCGCGACGGAGGAGACGCGCGCGGCGACATTCACGGCGTCGCCGAACACGTCGCTGTCGCTTTCGATCACCGGACCGACGTGGAAGCCGACGCGAATCTGCAGATCGCCGCCCTTGGCCATTCTCTGCACGGCGCGCGCCCCGGCCAGGGCAGACTCGGCGCCCGCGAAGGTACACATGAGCCCGTCGCCCAGCGACTTGACGACCCGACCGCCGTCCGTCTCCACGACGGCCGCGCAATCGATCAGGAAGGCTTGGATCAGCGACCGAGCCTGCAGGTCGCCCTGGCGTTCGAAGATCCCCGTGCTGTCGCAAACATCGATGAAGACGATGGCCAGGTCGTGTGTGTTCGCTTGCCCTTGTGTCATGGCCTGTGAGTTCTCCCCCTTCGACTCACTTACCAAACGGCCCCAGGCTAGCACGAACCGGCGGCAAAATCTGTCGAACTACTCATCGAAGCTGCGACCGGCCGATCGCCGACCCCTGCACGTGCCCCCGAAGCAGGCGCTGGAACGGCGATGTCGGCTTCCCTTGAACCGAGCTTTGAACCGGCCCGCGCCTTCTAGGAGGTCGTCGGCACGTGCCAGAGCTGGGAGGTCACCTATACGCTGACCGGCGAGGCGTTGGGGCGGTTGGGGGGAAGCGCGTTTATCGCTTCCTCGAAATCACGGCAGTGCGTGGCACATCTGGTTTGGGAAAGGCTCCAGAGTTAGGCTGGACTAGTTTTTTGTCCCAGGGTATCGGTAGCAGCCAATCTGGTCATTCCGGCAAACCCAATCTACGCCAGATTTCGATCCGGCGTTGAAGAAGGGCCGGTTCCTCGAAATCGAAACGACGTCTGTATTGCTTGACTGAAGCGGTCGGGTTGATTTCAAGAGCCGACTCCATGTGTCGTCGGGCACTTGCCTCTCTGCCCTCCTCGGCGTGAGCGAGTGCTAGCCAAGCATGAGCGGAACTCGCATCCAGTCCGATTGAGACCCGTTCAAGAACCTCTTTGAAGGCAGCGATCGCCTTTTCATTCTCCCCGATCAACTGATAGGCACGGCCCAGCATGTTCGGAAGCCAAACCGCATAGAAGGGGCTGAGACGCATCGCGATTTTCAAGTGTGGGATGGCTTCCTTCGGTCGCCCAGCCAGTATCAGATGGAAACCGAGCATTCCCTGGTGACCAGACACGCCCGGATGCAAGCTGATGGCTTTCTTGATCAATGGTATTGCCTTGGCGTAATCGCGATCACGATTGGCTATCACGTCTCCTAGTAGGACGTAGGCGTCCGAATAACCCGCGTCCTGCGCTAAGGCCTCTTTCGCTAACTCCACCGCTCTGGCGTATGACATTGTCGGGTCACTATTCCACCTAAATCGCGCTTGGTTGCGATAAGTCCAACCCAAGGTCACCAGCGCCGAGGTATACTTAGGGTCGAAAGTCAGCGCCTGCTCAAGCATTCGCTGTGCTTTTGCATTGTCCTCGGGTGTGAGCCGAAGGAATATGCTGCGCGCCTCCGCGTGGTACTTCCAGGCTCGAGGACTGTTGGTCGATCCGCTATACAGGGTGGCGGTTTCGCCTAGAGTTAGGTTGATCTGTAGGGCGGTTGCCACGTGCTTGCTGATGTCGTCCTGAAGGGACAAGATCTCTGTGATTCCGCGATCGTAGATCTCGGCCCAAAGGTACTCTCCCGTTAAGGCGTCGATCAGTTGTGCCGTGACGCGGATCTTTTCATCCTGAGTTTGCAGAGTTCCTTCTAGGATATAGCGGACTCCCAACTCCTCGGCGACAGAACGTAGTTCTGTTGTCTTACCTTTGTAGGTAAAGGAAGAATTTCGAGCGATCACGAAAAGGTCCGGAACCTTTGCAAGCGTCGTAATGATGCTGTCGCTGATTCCGTCGCTCAGATGATCCTGCTGCGGACCGCCCCTTAGGTTCTCGAAAGCCAACACTGCAATTGAAGGCTTATCCGGCAAGGGATAGGCCATTCGCTGAACCGACGCCGGCTCAACTTTGGGCGCCCAGGGCTGTAGCCATGCGACTATGCTGCCGGTGAACACCAGCATGGCAGCGGTCGCAAAGGCTAACGCCACTCTTGTACCCGAACCTCTTGCTTTCCGGGCGTTTTCCGCTGACACACCGTTCAGTACGACCCGAAAGACCCGAAGAGGCCGGGCGATGTTCTTTGCCTTGATTTCACCAAGATCCTCGAACTTGTGGGTTACCTTGTCGCGAACCTGGTTGCGTACAGATCGCGACACGCAGATGCCACCTGGGTCTGCCAACCCTTCGAGGCGTACCGCTACATTCACGCCGTCGCCATGGATGTCTCCATCTTCGACGATGATGTCGCCCAGGTTGATCCCTATGCGAAAGACGATTTGGCGTTCTTCTGGAACAAGCGCATTGCGTTCGAGCATGCTCTGTTGGATTTGGACGGCGCATCCCACGGCATCAACGACGCTGCTGAACTCAGCCAGCACGCCGTCACCAGTGGACTTGACGACCCGGCCACGATTTTCTGCGATCTTGGGATCGACCAACTCAGACCGGTGAACCTTGAATGCCGCCAGTGTTCCCTGCTCATCGACACCCATCAGCCGGGAATACCCGACTACGTCAAGTGCGAGGATTGCTGCGAGCCGGCGCTCCATACTCGATCTCCATTAGAGAGAGATCTTAGTGGAGGAGCAACTTCGGTTCTACGACCGAGAAGCAGTCCGAACGTCTAGAAACGGCTACACCGTGCCGTGCCTGCAGAGGCCGCGGCACGAGGTTCGCCTCCGCCGGGAGCATAGCACAGGCCGCCCGCCCAAGAGCCCACACCCTAGAGAAACTCACCCAATCTGGTTCAGGTACCACTCCACAAACCGCACCGTGGCGGCTTCCTGGGTCGAGTAGGGGCCGGGGCGGTACATACGCGACATCACGCCGGCGTGGTTGTTCTCGATGATGGTTTTGTCCTCCAGCGTCGTGACGTGCCACAT
>JASJEC010000069.1 GCA_030064845.1 Kiloniellales bacterium | reverse complement strand
CCGTGTCCTCGATGGTCAGCCCGGCGATCCCGGCCGCTTCCAGCTCCTCGACCGTGCGCATGACGTTGAGCGCGTTGCCGTAGCCGTGATCGGCGTCCGCCAGCAGCGGGAGTTCCGAGGCCCGCGAGATGCGGTGCGCCTGTCCGGCGAACTCGGTGAGCGTGAGCAGGATCAGGTCGGGCGCGCCGAGCACGGTCAGCGCGGCGGTAGAGCCGGCGTACATGCCCATCTCGAAGCCGAGATCCTCGGCGATCCGCGCCGAGACGGGGTCGTGGACCGAGGCCGGATGGACGCAGGCCTCGCCCTCGATGATCGACCGAAACTGCTCGCGGCGTCGGCTCCAGCGCGCCATGCCCTTCTCTTCCCCCTTCAGCCGATCGCCACCCCAGGGCGGCTGCCGGAAAAGCCGTCATCCGAGGTGCGGCGGAATAAAGACTCCGTGAAAAAGAGCCTTTGGCCCGAGCATATCCAGGAATCATCCCCATTTATACTAGGGATATTAACGCGGGGCGCCTGGCGCCCAGCCTTCAAGATTTGGGGACTGGAGATGATGAAAGTTCGGATGAAGCGGTTCGCCGCGATTCTGGTTGTTGCGCCCACGCTGGCGGTAGCCGGTTGTTCGAGCGACCAGGAAGAGTACGGCGAGAAAACGGCCATTGGCGCTGCGCTCGGCGCGGCCGGCGGCGGCCTGATCGGCGCGGCGGCCAACGGCGGTCCCACGGGCATAATCGCGGGCGTCCTGCTGGGCGGCCTGGCGGGCGGTGCGATCGGCAACGCGCTCGACCAGGAAGACCGGCGGATTGCGGAGAGGAACTCGCAGCGCGCGCTGGAGACCATGCCCAAGGGCCAGACCTCGACGTGGCGGAATCCTGACAGCGGCAACTCCGGAAGCATGACGCCGACCCGGACCTTTCAGAAGGCCGACGGCACCTACTGCCGCGAGTTCCAGCAGACCATCATCGTCGGTGGGCAGGAGGAGAGCGCCTACGGCACGGCCTGCCGCCAGCCCGACGGCCAGTGGGAACTGCAGAGCTGAGGCTTTCGCGGAAGGTCTCTACTCCGCCGCTGCGCCCCGCTCCGAAAAGCGCCGTTCGCGGAACCGGACGATTGCGCTCAGGGTCTCGTTGACCGGCGTGGGAATGTTGAGCTGGCGGCCGAGCACCGGGACCATGCCGTTGATGGCGTCGATCTCGGAAGGGCGGCGCGCCAGGTGGTCTAGGTAGAGAGAGGGCCTGGCGTTCGGCATCTTGGCGCCGAATACCGTGACGTAGGCTGCCGCGTCGTCGAAGGAGAAGTCCACGCCCTTGGCCCGGCCGACCGCGTAGGCCTCGATGCCGGCCCGCCGCGCGATGTCCCAGGCGCCCGCGTCGGCCATGATTTCGCCGATCGTGCCCTCGAAGACCGCGCAGGGCGCGCTGAAGGTGACGTTGCAGACGAACTTCTCCCAGATCAGCTGCTCGATGTTCTCGAAAGCCTTGACCTCGAAGCCGGCCCCGGCCCAGACGCTCTCCAGCGACTGAAGACGCTCGGTCATGCCGCCGCCGATCTCGCCGATGCGGATCAGGCTCATGCCGTTGTGGTGGGCGTGGCCCGGGCCCTTCATCGAGGCCCCGAAGCCTTGGGCCACGCCGAGCAGGACGTTTTCCGTCGCCATGTGTTCGGCGATCCGCTCGCCGGCGCCCAGCCCATTCTGGATCGTCAGCACCAGCGATCTCGGCCCCAGGACCGGCGCGATGGCGCGCGCCGCCGGCCCGACGCCAGAGGCCTTGGTCGCGATGATGTAGAGATCGCAGGGCCCCGCCGCGGCCGGGTCTTCCGCAGTCTTGATGCCCTTCACCACCCGGTCGCCGCTCGCGCCCTCGACGCGCAGGCCGTCTCGCGCGATCGCCTCCAGATGCTCGCGCCAGAGGTCGACGGCCCAGACCTCGTGCCCGGCGTCGGCCAAGAGGCCGGCATAAATCGATCCCATGGCGCCGGCGCCCACGACCGCGATCTTCATGGTGCTGTCCCCCCGTATCCTGCCTGACTGATGGCAACAGCATACAGTGCCCGCGTCATGCGTGAAACGCAGGGCGCTATCGCGCTTGTTTGCGGTCATCCGCTTTTGGCGCAGAATGGGCCGTCTATCAGGAGTCCGCGATGAGCGACATCCAAGTCACCCCGGTCTCGCCGGCGATCGGCGCCGAGGTCGCTGGCGTCGACCTGACCAGGCCCCTGGACGAGGCGACCTTCCGGGTGCTGCACCAGGCCTGGATGGATCACCTCGTGCTGTTCTTCCGCGATCAGGACTTGAGCGTCGAGGGGCTGCAGGCGCTCGGCCGCCGCTTCGGCGAACTGCACATCCATCCCCAGGGCGACCTCGAGGGACACCCAGGCATCATCAGGATCCACAACGACGCGCACTCGAAGCACCAGGCCGGGCGCTGCTGGCATTCCGACGTCTCCTGCGACGCGGAACCGCCGGCGGCCAGCATTCTCCACCTGCACGAGGTGCCGGAGAGCGGCGGCGATACGCTCTTCGCCAACATGTACGCCGCCTTCGAGGCACTGTCGGCGCCCCTGCGTGACTTTCTTTCCGGCCTGTCGGCGGTGCATTCGGGGCGGCTCAGCTACCGCGACTACTTCGGCACCGCCGAGGCCGAGACCCGCGACGGGCGCTATCCCGAATCGGTGCATCCCGTGGTCTGCCGCCACCCGGTGACGGGCCGGCAGGCGCTCTTCGTCAACGAGAACTTCACGGAGAAGATCCTCGGCCTCGAGCCGGCGGAGAGCCGGGCCGTCCTGGATTTCCTGTTCCGCCACCTGGACCAGCCGCGCTTTCAGTGCCGGTTCCGCTGGCGCGCCGGTTCGGCTGCGCTCTGGGACAACCGCTGCGTCCAGCACCTGGCGCTCTGGGACTACTGGCCCGAGACCCGCTCCGGCCACCGGGTCACGATCTGCGGCGCGCGGCCGGTGGCTTAGGTTGCGTCTGCCATCGTCTTGAGCCCTTGATCACCGTCACCCTTCGACAGGCTCAGGGTGAGGGTGTCTCTTTCCGGCCCCAGTTGCTCCCTCATCCTGAGCTTGTCGAAGGATGATGGTGACGGCTTGCATCCCTACCCGCCCGGCAGCACAAGGACCTGGTTGAAGGGCAGGTTGAGGCGGGAAAAGGTGACCGTCGGGGTCTCGCTGACCACCACGGAGTAACGCGGCTCCATCGCACTCAGGAAACGGCCGAGCGTCTCGGCGTTGAAGTAGTGCATGGGAATCACGACCGAAGGCCTGATCTGGGCGATCACCTGGGCCATGCGTTCGTGGCCCATGGTCCAGATGCCGTCGGCCGGTGCCAGCAGCACGTCGATCAGGCCGAGCTCGCCCAGGTGCTCGTCGGTCAAGAGGTGGTGCAGGTGGCCCAGGTGGCCGATGCAGAGGTCGGCGGCCTCGAAGACAAAGATCGAGTTGCCGTTGTAGCGGGTGCCGCCCCAGTCGCGCACGTTGGTCGG
Source organism: Kiloniellales bacterium (assembly GCA_030064845.1). NCBI lineage: Bacteria > Pseudomonadati > Pseudomonadota > Alphaproteobacteria > Rhodospirillales > Kiloniellales bacterium. Next base: position 15,280 of record JASJEC010000069.1, on the reverse strand, counting down.
CAGGTTCCAGACCCGCAGGTCCTTAATGGTCACGTCGTGCAGCGCGATGCCCGTCTTGTCGTTCCAGCCGCGCAGCGCCACGCCGATCTCCGGGTCGATGTAGTCGGAGTAGTGGGTATCGTGGGCGTTGTTCATGGTGACGATGTCGGGCAGTTCCTCGGGCACGAGGTAGCCGTTGAAGTCGGTCACCGCGGAGACGCCCTGGGCGGTCTCAATATGAAAGCTGGAGTGCCCCAGGAAGGTCAGGCGCACGCTGCCCTCCTCGGGCAGGGCCGCCTCGGTGGCGGCGGCGGGGATCATGCGCGGCTGCGTGCCGGCGATCGGCAGACACTTGGCCGAGACCTCGGCGGCGCCGAAGAGGAACAGCGCGGCCGCGGCGTGAAGCGTGGCGGGTTTCATGGCCCGACTCTAGCGCAGCTTTCCGGAAAGGCGTAGCGAAGCCTTTGTGACTGTGGAACAGTCGTGCTCCGGCAAGGCGCAAGAGGGCGGGAATGGCGGACTTCGATCTGGTGATACACGGCGGCACGGTGGCGACGGCAGCCGACACGACGGACTGCGACGTCGGAGTCAAGGACGGCAAGGTGGCGGCGCTCGCCGCGAAGCTCGACGGCGGGGCAGAGCGGATCGATGCGCGCGGCAAGCTGGTGCTGCCGGGCGGGGTCGACAGCCACTGCCATATCGCCCAGGCCGGCTCCCACGGCGTCGAGACCGCCGACGACTTCCGCTCGGGCAGCATCTCCGCGGCCTGCGGCGGGACCACGACGATCGTCCCCTTCGCGGCCCAGTACCGGGGCCAGTCGCTGCGCCAGGTGGTCGAGGCCTACCACAAGCGGGCCGAGGGCGAGGCGGTCATCGACTACGCCTTCCACCTGATCATCACCGACCCCAGCGACCAGGTCCTTGGCCAGGAGCTGCCGGCCCTGCTGCGTGACGGCTGCACCTCCTTCAAGGTCTACATGACCTACGACGCGCTCAAGCTCGACGACCGGGAAATGCTGAACGTGCTCGCGACCGCCCGGCGCGAGGGCGCCATGGTGATGATTCATGCCGAGAACCACGACGTGATCTCCTGGCTGAGCGAGCGCCTGATTGCCGCCGGCCACACCGAGCCCAAGTTCCACGGCGTCGCCCACGCGGGGCCGGCCGAGCGCGAGGCGACCCACCGGGCGATCACGCTTGCCGAGATCGTCGACGTTCCGGTGCTGATCGTCCACGTCTCCGACCGCGCCGCGATCGACCAAATCGCCCAGGCCCAGCAGCGCGGACTCCGGGTCTACGGCGAGACCTGCCCGCAGTACCTCTTCCTGACCGCCGAGGACATGGACCGGGGCTTCGAGGGCGCGAAGTACGTCTGCAGCCCCCCGCCGCGCGACGCCGCCAACCAGGAGTTCGTCTGGCGCGGCCTTCAGACCGGCGTGCTCTCGGTCTTCTCCTCGGACCACGCGCCCTACAAGTTCGACGACCCCGACGGCAAGCAGGGGGGCAAGGCGCCCTTCACCAAGCTGGCCAACGGCGTGCCGGGCCTGGAGATCCGCCTGCCCATGCTGTTCTCGGCGGGGGTCAAGACGGGGCGGATCTCGCTCAACCACTTCGTCGCGCTGACCGCGACCAACCCGGCCCGGATCTACGGCCTGCACCCGCGCAAGGGCACGATCGCCGTCGGGGCCGACGCCGACATAGCGATTTGGGACCCGGATCTTGAAGTGACGATCCGCCACGAGATGCTGCACGACGCCATGGACTACACGCCCTACGAGGGCCGCACGGTGACCGGCTGGCCGGTCGTCACCCTGTCCCGCGGCGAGGTGGTCTGGGACGGGAAGGACCCGCAAGGCAATCCCGGGCGGGGCCGCTTCCTGCCCTGCGACTTCCCCGACGCCGCCAAGCCGCGCGGGCTCTTCCCCGGCGGGTTCGACCCGGAGAGCGGGGCTTTCACCGGCTGACGGAGCGCCTGAAGGACCCCCGGACCGGGAGGGCGACATGCAGATCAGACTTGCCACGGAAGCCGACCTGGACGACCTCGTCCGACTCAACAATCAGGTCCTGGCGCAACACGCGCGGGCGCACCCATCCCAGTTCAAGTTTCCGGCAGATTCGCTCCGCGTCCGACGTTTCTTTCAGCGTCTGCTCGGCAAACCGGCCCTCAATTGTCTGGTCGTCGCCGAGGTCGAGGGCGCTCGGACCGGTTATCTCTGGTTCGAAAGGCAGAACAAGCGGGCCACGCTTTTCAACCACCGCCGCAGACGCCTCTTCGTGCAACATGTCTGCGTCGATCAGAGCCATCAGAGACGGGGTGTCGCGCGGGCGCTCTTCGAATTTGTCGACAAGGTCGCCGAGGAAGACCATGTCGACGAAGTCATCTTGAACACCTGGGCCGACAACGTCGACGCCCAGGCCTGCTTCACGGCGCTCGGGTTTGAGCCATGCCGCGTCACCTTGTGGAAGCGGCGCGAGGGGGGATGAGTCACGATCGCTTCGGCACTGCGCACCCGAGTCGGGCAGCGCAGCCTTACCAGAAGGCCAGGATGAAGCCGAGCATCAGGATGGCCAGCGCCGCGGCCTGGATCCGGTAGTCGCCGAACCAGGTCTTCGGGCGCGCGCCGGCCTCGGGTTTCAGGTCCGACCAGCGGAACAGGGCATCAGGCCGCGCCGCCGGCGCCGGGCGTGCCAGGCTGACCGCCGTCAGGATCACCAGCGTGAGGCCGAACATGGCGAGCGCCATGTAGGTGAAGTGGACCCGGGGCCAGCCGAAGGCGGCCCAGAGCCCGCTCACTTCCTGGATCAGGAAGAGCGCGAGGCCGAGGACGAGCCCGCCGGCGAGACCCCAGAAGGCGCCCGCCGCGCTCGCCCGCGACCAGAACAGGCCCGCCATGTAGACCGCCACGATCGGCGGCACCAGGTAGGCGAGGGTCGACTGGAAGTACTGGAACAGGGAGCCGAAGCGCTCGATCAGCGGGGCGTAGAGCGCTGCGAGCACGATCAGCAGCGCGGTGAAGCCCCGGCCGATGGCGAGCAGCGCCCGCTCCGAGGTCGCCGGGCGGAGCGGCTTGACGAAGTCCATGGTGAGCAGGGAGGAGGCCGCGTTGAGCGCGCTGTCCAGGCTCGACATGATGGCGGCCAGGAGCGCGGCCAGGACGAGCCCACGCAGGCCGGCCGGCAGTAGCTCGAAGGCGAGGGTCGGGAACACGCGGTCCGGGCTGTCCAGTTCGGGCAGCAGGACCACGGCGATCATGCCGGGCAGGATCATGAGGAAGACGTTGGGCAGCTTCAGCAGGCCGCCGAACAGCGCGCCCTTGCGGCCCTGGTCGAGGGAGCGGGCGGCCAGGGCGCGCTGGACGAAGTACTGGTTGAGGGTCCAGTAGTAGAAGCCGAGCAGGACCACGCCCAGGATTCCCGGCCAGGGCAGGAAACCGTCGTCGGCCGGCTTGACCAGCCGGAGCCGGGCCGCGTCCAGACCCTCGGTCAGGCTCCGCCACCCGCCGACCTCGACGAGGCCGACCCAGAAGATCAGCCCCGCCCCGCCGATCATCAGGACGGCCTGCAGGGCGTCGGTGACCACGACCGAGCGCAGGCCGCCGAACAGCGTATAGGCCCCGGCCAGCACGGCGAGGGCCGCGCTGGTCTGCCACAGATCGACCTCCGGCCAGGCGGTGCTGATCACCACGCCGCCGGCATAGAGCGCGCCGGCGGTGTCGAGGAACATCAGGGTCAGGATGGTGAAGCCGGCGTAGGCCCAGCGCGAGCGGCGGTCGAAGCGCGCCTCGAGGTAGGCGGGCACCGTGAAGAGCCCCGCGCGCAGGAAGACCGGCAGCATGAAGAGCGCGAAGAAGATCAGGACCAGGGTGGCGGTCCACTCGTAATTGAACACCACCATCCCGTGGCTGTAGGCGGCGCCCATCAGGCCGACGAAGCTGGCGCCCGACATGTTGGAGGCGAAGAAGGAGAAGCCGATCAGGTACCAGGGCAGTGCCCGGCCGGCGAGGAAGTAGTCGGCGGTGTCGCGCTCGCCGCGGCCGGCCCAGAGGCCGATAGCGACGACCGCGACCAAGTAGAGCAGGACGACCGCGACGTCGATGCCGGAGAGCGCCAAGGCGAGCCGCCCGTCAGTGACGCGCGAGGACCCTTTTTCCGGCGACGAAGCAGGCGACCACGCGGGGCGAGAGCGGGTCGTTGTCGTCGACCAGGATCAGGTCGGCGCGCTTGCCGGGATCCAGGGCGCCCCGGTCCTCGAGGCCGGCCGCTTCGGCCGCGTTCTTCGAGACCAGGTCCCAGGCCTCGGGCAGGGTCGTGCGGCCCTCGGCGGCGAGCCGGAAGGCGGCGAGCAGCGGGGCGGGGTAGTAGTAGTCGGTGGCGAGGACCGAGCAGAGGTCCGCCGAGACCGCGTCGGCGGCATTGACCGCGCCCAGGTGACTGCCGCCGCGCACCACGTTGGGCGCGCCCATGATGGTGTGCTCGCCGGCCTCCCGCGCGGCGCGGGCGGTCGCCTCGTTCAGAGGGAACTCGGAGGCGACGGCGCCCAGCGCGCGGAACCGGGCGCGCTCTTCCGGCGTCTCCTCGTCGTGGGCCAGGAGGACCGCGCCGAGGCCGCGGGCGTGACCAGCCAGCCGGGCGATCGTGTCGGGCACCTCGTCTCGGCGCGCCCAGACCTCGGCAAGCAGCGCTTTGTAGTCCTCGGGCGTCAGGCCGGCGCGCTCGGCCAGTTCGTCCAGCTTGCGGACCCGCGTTCCCTGCTCCGCCGACTTGGTCGTGTGGTCGTTGAAGGCGAGGATCGGCCGCGGCTCCAGGGCTAGCCAGGCCAGCACCTCCTCGACCGCGTCGAGGGCGAAGGTCTCCCAGCGGAGGTGCAGGCGGTTGTCGCAGGCCAGCGTCGGCCGCAGACGGTCAAGCGCCTCGACGAAGCCGCGCGCCGTCTCGAGGCTGCGCAGCCCCGGCTCCCAGGAGACCGTCAGGCCGTGAAACGCGGTCGTGATCCCGTTCGCGATCATCTGATGGTCCGTGTCGCGCAGGGCCACGTCGAGTGGGAAGTGCGCGCGCGGCCGCGGCATGATCTGGCGCTCGAAGCCGTCGCCGTGGACGTCGACGATGCCTGACAGCACGAGCAGGCCGGCCGCATCGAAGCGCTCGGCCTCCCTGGCCGGCTGGCCGGCGATCCGGTCCGCCTCGACGAAGACATCGGCCGGCAGGATCTCGCCGCCGATCAGGGCGCGGCCGCCTTCGACAATCCAGTTCATGGTACTCGTCCTCGCTCGCGGGGGACCGGCGCAAGCTTTAGCCGATGCGTCGGCCGATTTCAGCAGGAATTGCTCTAACAAACTGATATCGAGCGGCGAACTTCTCGCACAGGCATGCAAAGCGGCCCTGGGGCTGCTATCAGTGCTCCGTCGATCGAGGGAGGTTTCGAGTCTGGTCATGACAATTGCCGTGGACGTGGTGAAACAAGTCGTCGGGGACCTCGAAGGTCTCGACGCGGGGGAAAAGAGCAGGCTCTTCGTGATCCTGAACCGCATCGGGGCCGGGTCCGAGGACCCCCGGCAGGTGGCCCGTGAGATGAACGTCTTCATGGAGAAGGCGAGCGGTCCGGCCGCGCCAGCGTTCCGCTACCTGATGCACGCCGCCGTGCCGGAGCCGGTCCGGGAGCAGCTGACCAGCATCGAGATCGTCGAGCAGGGCTTCCCGCCGGAACAGCTCTTCGCCGCCTACAGCAGCTATGCGCGGCAGGCGCTGGGCAGTCTCTTCGTCATGAACGGCGGCGCGGCCGTCGCGCTGATCGCGTTCCTCGGGAAAGCCACGAACGCCGCCGATCAGGCGGTCTCGCCCGAGCGGGTGACAGCCGCTGTGCTGGTGTTCGCCGCCGGGGCCCTCTTCGCCGTCCTGGCCGGCGCCCTTGCCTACGTCGCGGAGCTGACCAACCACCAGCGCATTCTGCGCCGCGAGAAGCCGTCCGGCCGGATCGGCGCGGTTGCCATCGTCCTCGCCCTCTCGGGCGGCCTCTGCTTCATCTTCGGCTGCCTCAACGCCGTGGTTCCCATGGGGTGGCACGGCTTCTTGTGACCGGCCCGGCGGATCTTCCCAGCTAACCCAGCCCGGCGGGGCCGAGGTAGAGGGCCGTGGTCATCAGGAAGTAGATCAGCACGCCGAAGATGTCGTTGCTGGTCGTGATGAAGACGCCCGTCGCAACCGCGGGGTCGACCTTGAGGGAGTTCAGCACCAGGAGGAACTCCCGTGACAGCGTCCGGAAATCGCTGGACACGACTCCGAGCAGCTTTGTAGGCCTCTTGTCAAGACTGCGACAAGGCTTTGGAGGGGGTGATGACCACCAATTGCCGTTTGTCGAGTACAGCTGTGCCGAGGCCGCCGGACGCGACGCGTTCGCCGGTCCGCGTCGCCTAGATGGTTTTCCTGGACAAGCTGACCGCCGCGGTGCACGACCGCGCCGCCCGCGCCCAGAGCCGGGCGGCGATCGACGCGGCCCTCGCGGCGGCCGCGCTGGTGGCCACGGCCGACGGCGAGGTCTCCCTGGCCAAGAGGGTCGCGCTCGATAAGGCGCTGGGCGCCATCGAGGCGTTCCGCGGCCTCAACCCCCGGGCGGCGGCGGAGATCTTCGACAGCCACGCCTACAAGCTGCGAGCGCGCCGGCCCTCGAGCCGCGAGCGCGTGCTGAAGGCGGTGGCCGGCACGGCGGGCGACGAGGGCGCGGCCGAGACCGTGACCCAGACCGTCTCGGCGATCGCCCACGCCGAGGACGGCGCCTCGATCCGCACGGTCAAGGAGATCGCGGCGGTCTCCGAGGCCTTGGGCCGTCCCGCGATCAAGTTCGGCAGCGACATCTTTAAGGCGCTCGACGGCGGTGCGCGCCGGCCGCGGATCGTCACCCTGGGCAACGCCAAGGGCGGCAGCGGCAAGTCGACCTTGGCGCTGCATCTGATCGTCGCCCTGCTGCGGCGCGGCCTCAAGGTCGGTGCGCTGGATCTCGACGCGTCTCAGGGGACGCTTACCGCCTTCTTCGCCCATCGCGCTGACGCGCTGGAAGCGCGGCCCGAGGAGAGCCTGCCCATGCCGGCGCTGCACCGCGTCGAGCGTTCGACGCGGCGAGGCCGCGATCTGGCCGAGTCGGAGGAATCCGCGGCCGTCGCCCAGAGCCTCCAGGCCTTGGCCGACCAGGACGTGGTGGTGATCGATACGCCGGGCAGCCTGTCCCACCTCGGCCGGATCGGCCACTGGTGCGCCGACCTGCTCGTGACGCCGATGAACGATAGCCTGCTCGACGTCGACGTCCTGGCGAGGATCAACCGGCAGCGGCGCGAGGTCGAGGCGCCGAGCCCCTACTGCGCCATGGTCCGTGAGGTCCGCGGCCTCCAGGCGGGCGAGCGGGGGCGGCCGTGCCGCTGGTACGTGATGCGCAACCGGGTCGGCCATGTCGACAGCCACAATGCGCGCGACATGAGGCTGCTGCTAAGCCAGCTGTCTGAGAGGCTGGACTTCGCGCTGGCCTCGGGACTGAGCGAGCGGGTGATCTATCGTGCCCTGTTCGACCGGGGCCTCACGCTGTTCGACCTGGAAGACGGCGCACAGGAAAGCCGGCGCGCGCCGAGCCACGCCCGCGCCCGCCGCGAACTGCTGTCGCTGGTCGACGCCCTGGCGCTCGAGCCCACCCAATCGGCAGCGTCACTGGAGCGGGCGACCGCGTAAGCGGTTCGTCCGGGCCCGCGAAATTGGCCAAGGGCGCGCGGTGGCATTCGACCAATCCCAGTAGCGCGACCGCGCGACGAGACACTTGGTTGCGGTTCCGGTCTTGAACGGCGTGTCCGATCGACCGCCTGCCCGCGCGAGCCGGGCGCCCGTCTCGGAAATCGCGAAAACGTTCGCCTCCTGATTGATCCGCGCTTCGGCCGGGTGCGTACCGACGGGTAGGAAACCGCCGGTACTGCGAGCCCGGCCTAACATTTTTGTACTCTCTGGTTTGCCGCCAGCGGATCACGCTGCCCCCCGCGCGAGCCGCAGGCGATGGGGCGCTCCCGGATCGCAATCGAGCCCGGGAGCGCCCTTTTTTATTGCCCGACCCCCACGCCGCCAATAAGAAGCGCCCGGGGCTGTTCGCACGCGACCAAAGAAGTGCTAACTAAGAGGCCGATCCTTCGAAGATCGGCACCGTGGCTTGGGGGGAAAGGGACTTCGCCATGCGCTTGCCGGGCTCAGCTTTCTGCGGGTTGCTTCTCTTGGTCTTCGGTTCGGGCTGCGCCTCAACCGACGTGACGGCGCGGCGGTCCAACGTGGGTGACGAGGAGATCCCGAAGCCGACCCGTATCATCGTCTACAGCTTCGCGGCCACGCCGGACGACCTTCCGGCGGACTCGGCGATCGCCGAGCACTACGCGAGACGCGACGAGCCTCAGAGCGAGGAGCAGAAAGAGCTGGGACGGCAGCTGGGCGACCAGGTGGCCACGAACCTGGTCGAGGACATCCTGGAGATGGGTCTGCCGGCGGAACTGGCCGGCAGCGGGCCGCCACCCAGGAACGGTGACATCGTGTTACGGGGCGCATTCATCACGATCGACGAGGGCAGCCGCGTCAAGCGCATGCTGATCGGCTTCGGGGCGGGGGCCGCCGAGCTCAGGACTCTGGTCGAGGGCTACCAGGTCACGCCCGAAGGCCTGCGGCCGCTGGGCTCGGCCGAGGTCGAGGCGGCCGGGGGCTATCTGCCCGGCGTCATCGTGCCTGTCGGGGTCGGCGCCGCGACGGGCAGGGCGGCGGCCAGCGCGGTGGTCGCGGGCGGGGCCCAGGTCATCAAGGAGGTCGGTCCGGAGAGCATCAGCGCCGCCGCCTCGCGCACCGCCGAGGAAATCTCGGGCGTACTGCGCGAAGGCTTCAAGAAGCGCGGCTGGATCGAGGGATAACGGCGCGGCCGCGGGCCGGGCGGGGGGAGTCGATGAAGCGCGGGATTCTATTGGCGGCGTTGCTATGGGCCGCCGCGACGGGCATGGCGCTGGCCGCCGAGGGCCTGCCACTGACCCCTGGGAAAGACTACGAGTTCCCCTTCGACAATGCCTTCGCCGCTACCGTCGTCGGCACCCCCAGCAGGCTCGCCGCCGAGCTGCCCGATCGCGTCCCGAAGCAGGAGATCGGGCTCACCCTCTTCCCGGAAAGGCGCATCCCGGAGCTCTTCTGGTACAACGACAAGCTGCGCTTCTCCATCGTGCGCCAGCGCCAGGAGGCGCCGCTGATCTTCAATATCGCCGGCACGGGATCGAGCCACCAGGCCCGCTTGATGCTGATCATGGAGCGGGCCTTCTACCAGGCCGGATTCCACGTCATCTCCCTGCCGTCGCCGACCCACTCGAACTTCATCTCGACCGCCTCGGAGACCCAGGTGCCCGGACTCCTGGACGACGACGCCCGCGACATGCACCGCGTGATGCGGGAAGCCTACGCGGCCGTCGCGGACACCATCCGGGTCTCGGAGTTCTACCTGACGGGCTACAGCCTCGGCGCGGCCCAGGCGGCCTTCGTCGCCAAGTTCGACGACGATCTGCTGGCGAGCGGCGCCGAGGCCTTCGACTTCAAGAAGGTCCTGATGATCAACCCGCCGGTCAGCCTGTTCAACTCGGTCGAGATCCTTGACGAGATGGTCGAGGCGATCCCCGGGGGCATGGACAACTTCAACATTTTCTTCGAGAGGCTGCTGGCCCGCTTCGCCGAGATCTACAAGGAGGAGGACTTTCTCGACCTCAGCTCGGACTTCCTCTACCTGCTCTACAAGCGGGGACAGCCGACGGAGGACGACCTCCGGGCCGTGATCGGCGTCGCCTTCCGCGTCTCCTCCGCCAACATGCTCTTCGTGTCCGACGTCTTCACCCGCTCCGGCGTCGTGGTGCGCCGGAACGCCAGGCTGAGGACGCCCGATTCGCTGACCAACTACCTCAAGGTCAGCGTCCGGGTCGGCTTCGTCAACTACGTCCAGCATCTGCTCTATCCCTATTTCCAGCAGCGGCGCCCGGGCGTGCGCTTGGATGAGCTGATTGCCGAGAGCAGCCTCAAGTCCATCGAAGGCTATCTGCGCAACTCGCCGAAAATCGGGCTGATGACCAACGTGGACGACATCATCCTGGCGCCCGGCGAGATCGATTACCTGAAATCCCTGTTCGGCAGCCGGGCCATGATCTTTCCCAAGGGTGGCCACTGCGGCAACCTGCGCCACCGCGACAACATCGCGGCCATGACCGGGTTCTTCACCGAGGGATGGAGCGCGCGGTGAAGCGGCCGGCGGCACGGCTGCTGCTCTGCTTGGCGCTCCTGGTGCTGGGCGCTTGCCAGAGCGCGCCCGAACAGGAGCTCGCCCTCGACGGCGAGCGCGCGATTTTCGAGTTCGAAGACATCGACACCGAGGACGCGGTCTATGCGATCGACGTCTACGACCCCTTCGAGCCGGTCAACCGCTCGATCTACAAGTTCAACGCCGTGTTCGACCGGGCGCTGTTCATTCCGGTCACCGAGCTCTACGACTTCGTGGTCCCGCCCTTCGTCCAGCGTCGCGTGACCAGCTTCTTCTCGAACCTCACCGAGCTGACCACCCTGGTCAACTCGATCCTCCAGGGGAGGATCAGGCGGGCGAGCCTCGCCCTGGTCCGTTTCTTCGTCAACACGACCCTCGGTCTCGCCGGCTTCTTCGACGTAATGACCGAACTGGGCGAGCCGCAGCAGCGCGAGGACTTCGGCCAGACGCTCGGGGTCTGGGGCCTGGGCGAGGGCCCCTACATGGTGCTGCCGATCTTCGGGCCCTCGAACCTCCGCGACACCACCGGGCTGGTGACCGACACCGCGGCTTTCATGCTGGCCGACCCCTTCGGCCTGGCGACCTTCCAGTCCAACCATCCGGAGATCACCGCGACCCAAGCGGTTGAGCGGCGGCACGGCGAGGAGTTCCGTTACTTCGAGTCGGGCTCGCCCTTCGAGTACGACTTTGTCCGGCTGCTCTACACGGAAAAGCGCCGCCTCGACATCGCCAAGTAGCGGCTTACTCCCCGCCAGGATCTTCCTTGAAGTAGAGCCAGACCAGCACGCCGACGACCACGAAGATCTGAATGTTGATGAGGGTGTCGAGCAGCGGGCTCATGGCGCCTCCCGCGCCTCGCGCTTCAATGCCTTCAATAGGCAGACGACCAGCAGGAGCACGATGTAGACGAAGGGCAGGGCGCCCAGGGCGATGATCGACTTCACGGCGTCGATGCTGCCCGAGAGGATCATGACCAGGCCGAGCGCGCCCAGAACCACGCCCCAGCTCAGCTTGACCCGGGTGCTGGGGTTGAGGTCGCCGCCGGTGGAGAACATGCCCAGGACGAAAGCGGCGCTCACCACGCTGGTGACGATGAAGAGGAAGGCGGCGATCACCACGGCCGCGGTCGTCAGGGCCGGCAGGGGAAAGAAGTCGAGCACGAAGAAGGTGGTGCGGCTCACGTTCTGCTGCACCACCTCGACGATCGGCACGTCGCCCTCGAGCAGGCCGTAGAAGCCGACGCCGCCGAACACGCCGAACCAGAGGATCGAGAAGGCCGTCGGCACCAGCATCACGCCGGCGATGAACTCGCGGATCGTCCGGCCCCGGGAGATGCGTGCGATGAACACGCCGACGAATGGCGCCCAGGCGAGCCACCAGACCATGTAGGTCAGGGTCCAGGACTGGAACCAGGTGCCGACCCTCTCGTCCAGGAAGGTGAAGGTGCGGAAGCCGTGCGCCCAGAGACCGGTCAGGTACTCGCCGATCGCCTGGGTGATCCCGCCCATGATGAAGTGGGTCGGCCCAGCCAGGAGAATGAAGACCAGGAGCAGCCCGGCAGTACCCATGGCGGCGTTGGACAGCAGGGCCATGCCGCGGCTGAGGTCGACCATTAGCGGCAGGATGTAGGAGAGGCAGAGCACCACGAAGATCGTGAGCGTCAGGCCGAAGCCCCTGGGCTCGAGACCGAGCAGAGTCTCGACCCCCTCCTTGACCTGGAACACGCCCATGGCGACCGAGCCGCCCAGGCCGATGGCGATGGCGAAGATCGCCAGGAGGTCGCTCAGCCAGCCGACGCCGCGCGCCAGGGGCCCTGCGCCGAAGACCGCGGTGATCGGCGCGCTCACAAGGGTGGCGGTGCCCCGCCGGAAGGAGAAGTAGCCGATCACCAGGCCGGTCAGGGCGTAGATCGCCCAGGCGTGCAGGCCCCAGTGGAAGTTGGTCACGAAGAGCGCCATCGAGGCGGATTCGCGCGAATCCTGGAACTGGGAGATCAGCAGGTAGTGGCTCAGCGGCTCGGCCGTGCCCCAGAAGAGCAGGCCGACGCCCATGCCGGCGGCGAACAGCATGGTCAGCCAGGAGACCGTGGAGAACTCGGGCTCGTCGTCGTCGTGCCCCAGCTTGATCGCGCCGTAGCTTGAAACCGCGAGCGCGCCGCTGACGATCAGCAGGAAGCTGACCGTCAGCATGATGAACCAGCCGCGCGCCGCGAACTGGATCTGCACCAGCTTGGCGGAGACCGCGGTCAGGCCCGCCGTGTCGACCAGACCCCAGACAGCGACGGCGCCGGTCAAGAGAAGCGCGAGGAGAAGGAGTGGGTTCTTGAGCAAGTCGGGTTCCGCGACGAGGGACGATAAGTCTCCGCCAAGTAACCGCCCCGACGCAAGTTTTCTGTAATCTGAATCAGGGCGTTACACCGGAAGCGCGTTGGAATCGGCCTACAGGTGGGCCGCGCTTACCATTGCAGCGGCGTCTTCTCCTCGCGCCAGAAGACCCAGCGCTTGCGCTCCCGGCGCGGGCGATAGCCGATCTCGGTGCCGGCTTCGGCCTCGGCGCCGGGATCGAGCACATGGAGAAAGCCGGAGTAGCTGCCGAGCAGCAAGGTGTTGCTTTTCGGGCAGTAGTCCAGGCTGCTGGCCGTCGAGCCGAAGAGATGTTCCCAGAGGAGTTCGCCCCCCGGCGTGACGCACTTCAACCAGCCGGCGCCGGCCAGGCAGAAGGCGCCGGTCGCTTCCTCTGTTGCCCCGGGCGGCAGCCAGGTGGCGCCGTAGACCCGGAGACTGTTCTCGACGACGGGAAAGCGAGGATCCTCCTCCCAGGAAGGCGTCTCGAGTCCGCGTGCGGTGGCGACCTCCAGCACGCCCGTAATGCCGTTGTAGAAATGGCAGGAGTTGAAGGCGAGGAAACGACCGTCGTCCGAAAAGAGGGCGAAGTGCGGATACTCCGAGTATTGGCCGACCCTGGCAAAGGGCTCGACACCGTCTTCGCGCAAGGTTGCGACGAAGTGTTTGGTATGCTGCAAGCCGAAGGCCGCCAAGTTGCCATCCGGCGAAAGATCGCCGTGAACCATGTCGACCGACTCGAAGTAGGGCGGCTCGTCCTCCTCGAAATCGGGATTGCTGGCCCAGCCGTAGTCGGGCAGGAGCAGACGCCAGGCCGGCTCGGCGCGGCTGAGATCGCACAGCAGCACGCCTTCTTCGCTGGAAATCACGAGGATGCGCTTGCCATGGTTGCAGATCCGCAGGTCGACGACCTGTGGCGCGCCTTCGAAACGGGACCAGTCCGATCTCAGCTTCGCCGGCAAGCCATGGGGAAGCCGATCCTCCGGGTCGGGCCAAGGCACTTCGGCGAGCAGCGTGCCGGGGAACCCATCGGTGACAACAAGACCGCGTGCCCTGTCCGCCATGACCAGGAACTTGCGGTTGCGGGACATCGCGCAGGCCATGGCCTGAGCCACCGGGACGACCCTTTCGCCCCGGATGCGGACCAGTTCGGCGTCCTCGTATTCGGAGCCGAGTCGGAGCAGATAGTCGTCTTCGCCGAGAATCGTGGCGCAGTCCAGGCTGCGGCCGTTCTTGTCCAGGCGGTTGACAAAGGGTTCCCAGGCCGGGTCGAAGTGCTGCCGCGCCTTCCGCCATGCACCCTCTTCGTTGAACTCCCGGACCTGGGCCAGGACCGCGCCGGCAAGGTCTTCGTCGCGGGGATCGTCGCAGTCCTTCACCTCTTCGATCCTGTTGGCGTGATAATCGGAGATCTGCGAACAGAGGTCCTGGCGATAGGTCCGGCCCGGTTCATTCCAACGCTTGGAAAGCTCGTCGATCTTCAGGGCTGGTCTCCCACACGAAGAAGGCTGGCAAATGACCATCCATGATGGCCCCGACGACCTAAGATAGGGTTGAGGGTGCTGAACAGGCCGTGAAACGAGAGGAGCCTTCCCGCTCGCTTGTCGGCCGTGGCGCGAGATGAGACCATCGAGCGTCGAGGATATGCATTGGGGGAGCTTGATGGCGCGGGTGATCACCGTGGGAGCGGCGCAGCTTGGGCCGATTCAGAAGGCCGAGCCGCGCGCGGCCGTGGTCGGGCGGATGATCGCGCTAATGGAGGAGGCCCACCGCAAGGCCTGTGACCTCATCGTCTTTCCCGAGCTGGCGCTGACCACCTTCTTTCCCCGCTGGTACATGGAGGACCAGGCCGAGGTCGACCGCTGGTTCGAGTCCGCCATGCCGGGAAACGAGACCCAGCCGCTCTTCACGACGGCCAAGGAGCTGGGCCTCGCCTTCCACCTCGGCTTCGCCGAGCTGACCGAGGAGGCGGGCGCGGTCCATCGCTACAACACGGCGATTCTGGTCGACAAGGAAGGTGCAATCGTCGGCAAGTACCGCAAGGTTCACCTGCCGGGCCACGCCGAGTTCGATTCCGAGCGCAAGTTCCAGCACCTGGAGAAGCGCTACTTCGAGGTTGGTAACCTGGGCTTTCCCGTGTGGCGCGCTCTGGGCGGCGTGATGGGCATGTGCATCTGCAACGACCGGCGCTGGCCCGAGACCTACCGAGTCATGGGGCTCCAGGGCGTGGAGATGGTGCTGCTCGGCTACAACACGCCGACGGTCAACTCTCAGTCCGACGAGGCGCCGCACCTGCGCATGTTCCACAACCAGATGTCGATGCAGGCCGGGGCCTACCAGAACTCGACCTGGGTCGTCGGCGTCGCCAAGGCGGGTTCGGAGGACGGTCACGAGCTGATGGGCGGCAGCGTGATCGTCGCCCCGAGCGGCGAGATCGTGGCGCAGGCCCGGACCCTGGGAGACGAGCTGATTGTCGCCGACTGCGACCTCGACGCCTGCAATTTCGGCAAGGAAACGATCTTCAACTTCGCCGCCCACCGGCGGGTCGAGCACTACGGCCTGATCACCGAGCGCACCGGCGCGGTTCCACCGGACTGACGGCGCCGCGGATAGGGGGCAAGGTCGCCCTGAGAACTCTTGCCAATCCCCCTTGTTGTCATCGCCGGAC